>NZ_JBDTQE010000124.1:0-2551 GCF_039932285.1 Flavobacterium sp. | reverse complement strand
CCAAGATACATTCTGTTGCAGGTAAACTTCCGGAGAATTCTACATTAGTTTCCAAACGTCCATTCCGCAGTCCGCATCATACAATTAGTGATGTTGCATTGGTTGGTGGTGGCGGCATTCCGCAACCCGGCGAAATTTCTTTGGCACATAACGGCGTTTTATTTCTTGATGAATTACCCGAATTTAAACGTGAAGTTTTAGAAGTTATGCGTCAACCACTTGAAGATAGAGAAGTTACTATTTCGAGAGCAAAATTTACCATAACTTATCCATCCTCATTTATGCTGGTAGCCAGTATGAATCCAAGTCCAAGTGGTTTTTTTAATGATCCAGATTCTCCAAATACTTCATCTCCTCATGAAATGAATCGTTATTTGAGTAAAATTTCAGGACCTTTATTGGATAGAATAGATATTCATATCGAAGTAACTCCTGTTCCTTTTGATAAACTAACCGAAAAAAGAAATGGAGAAAGCAGTGTCGAAATTAGAAAACGTGTCACCGCTGCTCGTGAAATTCAAACGGCTCGATTCGAACTTTTTGACAATATTCATTACAATGCACAAATGAATACCAAACAAATTAGAGAGCATTGCGCTCTTGACGAAGCCTCGTTACAATTACTAAAAACAGCTATGGAAAGACTAAATCTTTCTGCTCGTGCCTTCGATAGAATTCTAAAAGTGTCTAGAACTATTGCAGATTTAGAAGCTACCGAGAAAGTAAATTCAAGTCATATTGCAGAGGCAATTCAGTATCGAAGTTTAGATCGAGATGGTTGGTTGGGGTAAAATTATTTCTTTTTAAAAAGCTGAAATAATTGAAAAATAGCCAATCCAAAAAAGATAATCCAAATATTATTTGATATAAAATTATCTGAAATAATTCCTTGATTGGTAATTTTTTTAAGTCCTAAAACCAATAGTAACATTCCAGAAAATGTCCCTATCAATGTTCCTAAAACATAAACAAATACAACATTTTTATCTGAAGAAATATACTTTTCGTTGACCAAAAAAATATTCCAACTAAACCAAAACGGAATTTGAGCAAAGTTTAAAGAACTTAATATTAATCCAACAATAAATGACGGATACAATAAAAAAGTAACTGAATTATTCTGTTTTTGAATGTTTTGAAACTCTGAAGGGTAAAAATAAATTGCTATAACAATTAAAAAAATAATCGAAAATATTGAAATCCATCTTTTAAGTTTAGGATTTAAAATCAGTTTGTTAGCAAAATAAAAAGTAGAAGAAATTACAATTCCCTCGATAATTACAACCCCAAATAAATAATAGATTAATTGGATAAGATTAGATTTATTATAAATTTCGAAGCCAATAAAATTTAAATAACCTAGCGGAATCGATCCCACGAAACTAACTAAAAATCCGACTATAAAGTTTTTAATGTACTTCAAATTTTCTAAAAATTGCCTATTTTATTATTTTGTTCTAAATGCAAACGATATTGATGCATTCCTTGTTTATGTGTCAGAAAAGTAATGCCTTTTTTATTGTTTTCAACACTAATTTTATACATATAAGTAATATGTCTTGCTAGTTCTTTCCACGCAAAAAAGATAGAATGTTTTGGGTCATATATATGAGTCGGTTCACTTGCAGCACCATTTATTTCTACCACTTGAAAGTTTTTTCCTTCTTCTAATTCTGCTATCGAATTGTACATTAAATCCATTCGCCCAAAATAAAAACCATGTATCTGCAAGCACATTTCGTTTATCACATTTGTTAATTTATCTGAAATTAGATTACTCGCATCAATAAATTTTGAACCACGACAATGATTTCCAAAAGGAACTAAATTTAATGTTTCGTCTTTAAGTAATACTTCATTTAACTTCTCTTTATATTCTTTTTCTAAAGTAGTTAACTGCATTTCAAATCTTGGATTTTGTTTTATTAATTCTTTTATTGTCGATTTTCCATCGCCTATAACAATTAAAAATTCTTTGGCTACTATTCCAGTAATTTTTCCTTTTTCCTGATTGGGGAATCGAACATAAAAAATCCCTATTTCGTTTGGATAAGGTATTAAATCTTGTACTAAATAATCAAAATTTGCACTTTTGTTATATTCTTTCAATTCGTCAATAGAATTTATTTTTTTGACAGCAGAACCACGTAAACCTATATCTGGTTTTACAATTAATGGAAATGAAATACTTAAATTTTCTTTAGCAATTAAAATATCCTCGAAAGAAGAATTCTCTTTAACAAATGCTGTTCTAGGATAATATTTTTGAGGAATTAGATCATAAATTTCTTTTTTGCTTTCCATAAAAAAGCCTCCGTTTCGCATCGTCGGATTTGAAGCATTAAAAAAGAAAATAGTCCTTGTTTTTAAAGCATAAAATGCCCACAAAAAATTGATGGGAAAATATATAATTTTCGAAGGCCAATATTCCCAATTAGTAAGCTTATGAAAAAATAACCGCATTAAATTACTATAAATGAATTAGTGAATTCTTGATTTTCAATTAAATCATAATGAGAACTGGTCTGAATTCTGGGAGATCCTCTCAGAC
>NZ_JBDTQE010000123.1:0-2848 GCF_039932285.1 Flavobacterium sp. | reverse complement strand
ATTGAAGCTTTGTTTACTATTGATGAAGAAACTGGAATGACGGGTGCTTTAAACCTAAAAGGAGGCATTCTTCGTGGTGATATTCTTTTGAATATGGATACCGAAGAAGATGACGAAATAGACATAGGTTGTGCAGGTGGAATTGATGTAACTGCTACTCGTTCTTATAACGAAGAAGAAACTCCAGAAGGATCTGTAGGATACACTATTACTGTTAAAGGTTTAAATGGTGGACATTCAGGAATGGATATTCACAAAGGTTTAGGTAATGCCAATAAAATAATGAACCGTTTGTTATTTGACGGATTTGAAAATTTTGGATTACAAGTTGCCGAAATAAACGGTGGAAGTTTGCGAAATGCAATTCCTCGTGAAAGTGTTGCTAAAGTAATCGTTGCAGGAATGTATGATGAAGCTTTTGCATTTGACATGCAAGAAATTATTGGAGATATAAAAACCGAATTCAAAACTACTGAACCAAATCTTACTATCGAAATTGTAAAAAGCGATTTACCTAGTAAAGTAATGGATTTAGGAGTTCAAGAAGGAATTATTCGTTCTATTTATACTGCTCACAATGGCGTGTACAGAATGAGTGCAGATATGGAGGACCTTGTAGAAACTTCTAATAATGTAGCTAGAGTTATTATAAAAGAGGGTGAAATTACGATTGGCTGTTTAACTCGTTCATCGGTAGAAACATCAAAATTTGATTTAGCAAATGCTTTGCGTTCTGCTTTCGAATTGTGTGGTTGCGAAGTAAATCTTGCGGGTTCTTATCCAGGTTGGACACCTAATGTAAAATCGGAAATTCTTGATTTATTAGTTAAAATTTACGAAAAACAAAACAACGAAAAACCAAAAGTTGTAGCTTGTCACGCAGGTTTAGAATGTGGAATTCTAGGAACAAATTATCCAGACATGGACATGATTTCTTTTGGACCAACAATACACGGCGCACACTCTCCAGACGAAAGAGCATCAATAAAATCTTCTCAGAAATTTTATAAATTTGTATTGGAGATTTTGGAGAATATTCCTGTGAAGAATTAAATAACAAATTAATATGAATTGAAAACTCGTTTAGCAATAAACGAGTTTTTTATTTTCAGAAATCTAATCTTTATTTTTCATGAAATCTATAACCTCATTATATCTTTTACTCCAAGGAAAAAAGTATTGCAAAATCATTGGAATATGTTTTTTATCTAAAATTATTGGCTTCACATTAGGTTGAAATTTATGCAATTCTTTCAAAAATCGTTCATTAGTAACTTGAATACTTTCGTATGTTTTAGTACCACCAGTATAAATCATAAATCGTGGTGTATTTTTATCTAAAAAGTAAATCGGTGAAGCATCTTTCCAAGTTTCAGGATTGGCTGTCCAAGTAGCTAAATAATCATCTTCCTGAGTAGGAGGAAATTCTTCTAGATAATGCTTCATATCTAAACCAGCAGCATCATTCAGAATTATTCCTTTAATTATAGAATTATCTTTTAAATATTTAGGATTTGTACCAACTAAAGCGACCAAATGCCCGCCAGCAGAATGCCCAGTTAAAAAAATCTCATTCGGATTGCCTTTATATTTTGAAATATTATCTTTTGTCCATTCAACAGCTTTAGAAACTTGTATTGCCATATCGTTATAGTTAGCTTCGGGACTCAAAGTGTAGCCAACAATTACAGTTGTTATTCCTTTTTTAGCAAAGTTTTTTCCCAGAAAACCATATATTTTTTTGTCTCCAGAATTCCAATTCCCTCCATGAACAAATAATAAAACCTGATTATTTATTTTTTTTGAACTTCTTGGTGTAAAAATATTTAATGTTGGTTGTTTTTTATTTAAATTTTCAGATTCTAAATAAGATACATTTTTATATTTTTTTGTTGCACAGCTTGTTATTGAAAGAACCATAAATAGAGGTAGAATAATTTTTAGTAAACGCATAGTGTTATTTTTTGTTATCTATTGAATATACGATTTTTTTGAAGGTTTCGTTTTGTGATACAAATTATTTTTAAGATTTATCGAATTGTGATAATTTAGAAACTTACTTCAATTCAAGAAGATAAAAAAAGCTCCAATTTATATTGGAGCTTTCTAACTTTAAACAAATAACAATATCAACAACGGAACTATTAATCCAGCCAAAGCCAATTTCCAACCACGTCGTTTGAAAGTGAATTTTCCTGCTGGAATCATTAATGTTCCTGTTATAGCAATTACTATTAATGAAATCCCGAAAATATCACCGTAATAAATCCACCAGTTTGAAGTGTTTTTATGCAACTTCATCATAGAGCTAATAATTGGCGTTTTTATAAACGAAACGATTTCGCCTTTTCCTGTTTTCATATCGATTTCGACATCATGTTTTTCAAAAGATATTTTAAATGTTCCTTTTTTTACATTATGACGACGCATTTTGTCATCAATACCTAATGTTTTACCTAATTCTTCTGCATACTTTTCATTAATATTTTCTTCTGCTGGAAGTTTTACAAAAATAGCTTTGGTTTCTACTACATACTTATCTGGATGCCAACTGTCACGATGGTTCATTAATATTCCAGAGAAGGCAAAAGAAATAATTAATCCTATATAAAAATAGCCTAGGTCTCTGTGCAGGTTTCTTGCTTTAATTTGTTTCATTTTTTAAAATTTATATTTTATACTTGTCATTACTTGTCTTGGAGCTATTGGATTTACACTATAATTTTCATGAATTGTATAGTTTAATTCATTGGTCACATTAGATAATTTGCATAATATTGAAAATTGTTTCCATGTATAACCTGCTGATAAATCTATTGTAGTATAACCATGAATCGGAATTTCTCTA
>NZ_JBDTQE010000122.1:0-2873 GCF_039932285.1 Flavobacterium sp. | reverse complement strand
TTTTATCTTTAACAGAAAATAATTCGTTCCGAAGTTCGCAACTGACGAGAAGCGGCGGAACGTTGTGCGATATTTTACCAAAAAAACTGAAAAAATGAAAATAATCAGAATAGTAACTTTATTATCAATTTGTTTGTTCTGTTGGAATTGTAAAAAAGAAAATCAAAACATCAATTTTTCACAAATTATTTTAATGGATAAATTTAGCAATAAACTTAAAGTGGATTTTGCAAACAAATTAACAACTTCAGAAATTTCTCCATTATATATTGGTAAAATAAGTGAAAACATAACGATTTCATATCAAACTCGTGAAACAGTTAGAAAAACAGAAACTTATAAAGAATATAAATTGCCAATAAAAAACTCTTTAGAAATATTTGTTGATACAACAAGAATTATAGGAATTCCAATGGGAATTTATGAATATAGCAAAGAAGGAAAAAGAAATGACAAAATTGCTAATCCGATTTTTATAAAAAACAGAAGCAAGGATACTCTAAACATAGGTTATGCAGAGTATTTACCTATAATTATTGAAGCGAAAAATAGAAATGGAAAATGGCAACCAATTCAAGAAAGAATGAGATTTATGTGTGGAAATGGTATTATAGATTTTTATTGTCCACCGGAAAATATTGTCATTAGTGCAATGCAAAAATATGGTGGGAATTTTAAAACCAAACTTAGACTTAAGTATGAATCATTTGGATCTAAATCAAGCATATATTCAAATGAAATTAATGGAAAAATTAATGAAAAACAATTCGTAAAATAAAAAACATCGCACAACAGCGGTTTCAAGAAATGTCGAGAAATTTACGTTTTTCTTTCATAATAAGATTATCTTAGTTCAAAATATGCAATTCTGAATTTCGCAACTGACTCCAAGGTAAATTATATTTTAAAACTTATTTTGAACCCATAAATGTACATAAACCACAACAATATTAATCTTCCAGAAAATCCAGATACTATCGTTTGGAAATACTTAGACTTGTCTAAATTTTTAGATTTATTATTGTCGCAAAAAATGTTTATGTCTCGTTCGGATAAGTTTGAAGACCAATACGAAGGCACATTTAGCGAACCTACTTTTGAAGAAATTAAAAAAATTGCCGCCAACAATCCTAAGTTCTTAGATTATTACAAATCACATCGTGAGAAAGTGGCCATAAGTAGTTGGCATACTAATGAATATGAGAGTTTTGCGATGTGGCAAATTTTTACCAAAAACCAAGAAGGTTTAGCTATACAATCGACCATTGGGAGATTAAAAGAGGCTTTGCAACCCGAACAACTCACCAAACAATATATAGGGGAAGTAAATTATATCGATTACAAAAAAGAATACATTCCGTTTGATGATAATTTTTTCCCTTTCTTATTCAAACGAAAAAGTTTTCAGTACGAACGTGAAGTTAGAATTATTACTGATGTTACCGAACAAAATATTTCGATAAACGACGGACTTAAAATTAATGTAGATATCAATGCCTTGATTGAAAAAATATACATTCATCCCAAATCTGAAAACTGGTACAAAAAATTAGTAATCGAATTAGTAACTCAATTAGGTTTCGATTTTGAAATTGAAAAATCAGATTTAGAAAGTGATATTCTGATTTAGTTTATAGGCGAATATTCTTCTACTTTCCAATCTTTATTTTGCAAATTCACAAAATGATAATGCACTTTGTCGGTCTTATCGAAAGCACCATTTTTGTTTATATCTTCAATCGTTCTAAAATACAAATGACTGTTCGATTCAATCAAGTTCCAATCTATAAGCTCGTAGAAATCGGCAGCGATTTTAGTAAATTTATTGCCACTAATATCACTTAAATAAATCGTTTTTATGTCGTTCGAATTTATTTTTCCATCGTTATTCGTATCCATATCGGCCAATGTATAAACCAATACTTGTTGTTTTGCTTTGTCGGAAACTGATTTCAAATACGTTACTGTTTGTATAAGGACTGGTTTTTCTGTTAATAAATGTAGCGAATCAGAACCCGCTTTCTGAAATTTAAAATTGCTTATATAACCTGTTATTTCGTAATCATTGTAATTAGAAACTTTGAAACTTTCATCTTTGTCATAAGATGATGATGATGAACCTGAATTAAGTTTAGAATTTCCGTCGCTCATACTGTACTCTCCCATAGGATGAATTAAAAAAGAAGTTCCTCCCATTTGAATAGGTAAATCGGCAATTTTTATTTGTGTCGAATCCTTTTTTACAGGTGCAACAACCGCTTTTGCATCTTCATAAATCACCTTTGGTTTTTTTGATTCTTCTTTGCAACTTACTAATAGGATTAGTATTGGGAAAATATATATTGAGAGCTTTTTCATAGGTAAAAATTTATATCAAATATAAGGTTTTTTTAAATTACAACTTTACATTCAGTTTCAAACTAAACACACGACTGGTCAAATAATTAGGCACACCGTATTGCGATTTTGTATACACATCACGAACCCAAGTGTTTGTAATGGTATTTTGGTTGTTAAACATATTAAAAATCTCTAATCCGAGAGACAAATCTTTAAATTTTTTCAGCCAATTCCCTTCTTCTTTGGCTCTAGCCCTGTCTGTAAAAACATACGAAAAACCCAAATCGGCACGACGATAATCTCGCAAACGCAACTGATAATCATAAGGGTCAGCATACGATGGCGAACCACCTGGCAAACCTGTATTATAAACTAAATTTAGATACATTTTGAATGTAGGAATGTTAGGTACATAATCCTGAAATAGAATTCCAAACTTCAATCGTTGGTCTGTAGGTCTTGAAATATAACCGCGATTGTCTATATTCTCTTTGGTTTCTAGGTATCCAAAACTCAACCAAGATTCTGTTCCG
>NZ_JBDTQE010000121.1:0-3824 GCF_039932285.1 Flavobacterium sp. | reverse complement strand
ATGCTCCTCGATAAGTGTGTCTTTGTAAACCAAATAGTTTATTCGATTGGGAGATAATATTTCTTCAAGTTCTAAACCATATATGCGAGAAGCATCTGCTTTTTTGATATAAAAATTGGTAAAATTATCATTCAGAATATTTCTTACTTTGACTCTGAATGGGTTCGAATTTCCAAATGTGCAATAATCGATGGAGTCGACATGAAGGTATGGAAGTGTCTTCACGTCGCCATCAGAATGAAGCAAAGTATATATCTTGTTTATATTTGCTTCGAGTTCTTGTTGTTCGAATTCAGGATAATAAACGCGATGCCATAAAGTATCATTTCCGTCTTTGTCTTCCAGATTTATATAACCTGAAAACCGAAGTAAATCATCATAAAAAACACTGGTTTTTGTAATACGACCATATTTTTCTAAATAATGAAAAAATTCATCAGAAATAGGATAATTTTCTTTTCGAAACTTTATTTTGACATCTTTTTGAGCCATAAATTAGTTTTACGAACGTTGTCTCACCGTTTCATAAAGAAAAGCACCACAAGCGACAGAAACATTTAGAGATCCAATAGTTCCGAACATAGGTAACTTCGCTTTTTCGTCTACGATTTTTAAAACCGAAGGATTTACACCACGATCTTCGCTTCCCATAATAATGGCCACACCTTCGTTTAGCGAAATGTCATAAATATTATTTTCTGTTTTTTCGGTAGCAGCAACGGTTTTTATTCCAGAAGCTTGAAGTAAGAATATGGCATCTTTTATATGGTCTACTTTGCAAATAGGTACATTAAAAACAGCACCAGCAGAAGTTTTTACAGTATCTCCATTCACAGGAGCAGAACCTTGTTTTTGTACGATAATTCCATCGACACCCGTGCATTCGGCAGTACGAATAATAGCGCCAAAATTTCTCGCATCAGACAATTGGTCTAAAATAAGAAATAATGGTTTTTTGCCACTTTCTACAACAGTATCTATTAGTTTTTCTAAATCCTGAAACGTAATAGGAGCAATGGTAGCTACGGCACCTTGGTGGTTATTGGGTGTTAATCTGTTTAGTTTTTCGACAGGAACATACGAAAAATTGATGCTGTTTTTTTTCATCAATTTTTGTAATTCTTGCATCAATTCACTTTGCGCATCACTTTGTATAAAGACTTTGTCAATTTCTTTTTTAGCATTTATAGCTTCAATAATCGCACGTATTCCAAATATTTGGTTTTCTTTTTCCATGTGGCAAAGATAGTTTTTTTAGATTAGTTAGACTTCTTAGATGGTTAGATTTTTAGATTATTAGACTTCTTGGGTTTTAGCTCGCCTGACTTTTTTTGTCATTGGGCAGAAAAAAGAAAAATAGGCATGAGATTTTGTATTGGTTTGAAGTTGTTTCAAAACATCAACAGTCCAGTAATCTAATAATCGAACAATCCAAAAATAAAATAATCGACCTTAAAATCTCGCCTTAAAACTAATATGAACTATCGAGTTAGATAATTTAATAGCCTGCTCTTTTGTACTTCCGTTAGCATACACTAAATTGAAAAGACCGTTTTTTGTGAGCAGTCCAAATCCAAAACCCAAACCAACTAAACTGTTTGATGTGTTTGAAGATTTGTCTTGATAATAGCCATAATCGATAATTGAATGAATATAAACATTGGAGTTGGCAACATATCTATATTCTGTTAAAATGGAAGTAAAAGTATTGCCTTGCAGGCTGTTTTCATTAAATCCTCTTATAGAATTGATGCCGCCAAAACGATGTAACTCATTAATAATATAGGAATCACTATTTAAATAATGATTCAAACTCCTTATGTTTACGATGTTTTTCTTGTTTAGGTAGAAATTATGACTCAGATTTAGTTCTGCGAATATCTGATTGCTGCTGCTGAGTTCTAAATCTCTTTTTCCTGTTCCAAGTTTAAAATAGAGTTTAGTTTTGTCAGGGAATAAATAATCGTCTGGATTGTAAACCGAAAAATCTAAATGTGTCGTAACAAATGAGTTTTTGTAGTCGCTTATTGTAGTATTATTTGTGTTTTGAATATCGCTAGATTCGGCACTTTGATAACCTAAATAAACTTTGGTATTGTAATTAAAATAATACCCCAAATCGATGGAAGTCTGCGTATTTTGAAATAAACTGTCTTGTTTGAAAATATTTAATTGTGCTTTTAATCCCAATGGACTTTTGAAAATATAAGGAATTTCAATCGCACCATTGAAGGTTTTCTGATTCTTTCCGTCACTTTTCCAATAAAGAGAGATTTTTTCGCCACCGTTCAAAATGTTTTGCAATTGTAGGTCGAGATAGCCGTTTACAATTAGTTTTTTATTTTCATCATTAGTAAATCCTATAAAACCGTCAAAGGTATTTGGTTTTGCTTTTTCGAGATACACATACACCTTAGTAGAATCTTCGGTAAACAAAATTTCTGGATATTTAAGTTGGCTTACAAATCTAAATTTCTCAAAATCGGTATATATTTTTTTTAAATTCTCTTGGTTGAAAACTTTGTTTCTGTACAGTCTTTTAATTTGTTTTTTGTGACCAGTTGGGAATTTATCATAACCATTAATCACAATATCATCGAGTGTTCGGATTTTTTCTGCTGCCAAACTCAAATCTGCAAAAAGTTCGTTATTTTCTTTTTTAAAATTAATGAGCTGTAATCTCGCTAGCGAATAGCCTTTCTTTTCTAAAAGAAGTAAAGTCGTATTCATGAAATTTTCAGTTTCAGAAAGCGGTATTTTTAGGGTGTCGTTTTTTAAATTTAATAATTCAAAATTTTCACCTATATGTATATGTATGAATTTATTTTTTAAGCCAATAGTATAATTAAAAAGAAAGGTAGAATCATTTACTTTAATCACTTCATCTTGTTTAGAAGCCAGGTAACCGTTTTTTAATAATTTATTGGAAAAAGAATTTACTTCATCAATAACAGATTTTGTATTGGTGTGTTTCTTAATATATGTTAGCGAATCGATTGTTTTATTTTCCGTTTCGTTACTTCCTTTTATTTGTAAATATGAATTTTGTGCCAAAATATTTTGACAAAAGAATAGTGTAAGAATAGATAAAAGAAATTTCAATTTATTTTTTTATTTAAAGTAACGTAAAAACGCGTTGTTTCTTATTAAAACTCAAATGTATAATAATAACATTGAAAATTAATGAATTATGATTTGTTTCATCAAAAATATTTTATACATTTGCAACCCCGTAAAAAGCGGGAATTTTATAAACAAGTAATTTTTAGTATTTAATTATGCCAACAATTCAACAATTAGTAAGAATAGGAAGAACCAAAATGACTAAGAAGTCTAAATCGGTTGCCCTAGATTCTTGTCCTCAAAGAAGAGGTGTTTGTACGCGTGTTTACACTACGACTCCAAAAAAACCAAACTCTGCAATGCGTAAAGTAGCGCGTGTACGTTTGACAAACGGGAACGAAGTAAATGCTTACATCCCTGGAGAAGGACATAATCTTCAAGAGCACTCGATAGTATTAGTCAGAGGTGGAAGGGTAAAAGATTTGCCAGGAGTTAGGTATCACATTGTTCGTGGTGCGCTTGATACATCAGGTGTAGCAGGAAGAACACAAAGAAGATCTAAGTACGGAGCAAAACGCCCAAAAGAGGCTAAAAAGTAATTTTTAAAAACTTTTAAGAAAAAGACATGAGAAAAAGAGCGGCAAAGAAAAGACCACTTTTACCAGATCCAAGGTTTAATGACCAATTGGTAACACGTTTTGTGAATAACTTAATGTGGGATGGTAAGAAATCAACAGCTTTTAAAGTTTTTTATGATGCAA
>NZ_JBDTQE010000120.1:0-4071 GCF_039932285.1 Flavobacterium sp. | reverse complement strand
CACTGGGAATAAAAGCCCAGAAACGCAACAAATGATTATGCAAGCTTATGGAGTAGGAAGTCAAGTAGGAGTAATGCTACCATTTAGTCGTGATAACGAAAGCGAAGCTGATATGATTGGACTTACTCTTATGGCAATTGCAGGTTATAATCCGGATAATGCGGTTGCAATTTGGGAACGTATGTCTGCACAAGCAGGAGGAAGTGCTCCGCCAGAAATAATGAGTACACATCCATCAAACGAAACACGTATTGCAAATCTAAAAGCACTATTACCTCAGGCAAAAGCAGAAGCTGCAAAATTTGGAGTTACTTCGTTTAAATAAAAAAAATAAAATATTTAGAAGCCATTTCGATTGAGATGGCTTTTTTTTTTAGTTATATTTGAAAAATATATTCCAAATTTATTAAGAACGAACAACCAAAATAAATGAAAGCACTTCAAAAAGGAGATAAAAAATTACTAAATGCCTGGGCTTTTTACGATTGGGCAAACTCAGTTTATAGCTTAGTAATTGCTTCGGCAATTTTTCCTATTTTTTATGAATTAATTTTTAAAAATAGAGGGAATAATGTAGTCTATATTTTTGGTTATGAGATTAAAGACACTGCAATGATCACTTTTGTTACGGCATTAGCGTTTCTAATAGTGGCTTTTATTTCGCCTTTTTTATCAGGAATAGCAGATTATGTAGGAAACAAAAAAGCATTTATGAGGTTCTTTTGTTATCTCGGTGGTTTGTCTTGTATTTCTCTATATTGGTTTAATTTAGATAATTTATTTTTAAGTTATACAGCTTATTTATTAGGGTTAATTGGATTCTGGGCTAGTCTGGTTTTTTACAATTCTTATTTACCAGATATTGCATATCCCGAACAACAAGATAGGGTTAGCGCAAGAGGTTTTTCTATGGGATATATAGGAAGTACTATTTTGTTAATAATAAATTTAGCAATGGTTATGTTTCCTGATAAGTTTTATATTACTGCTGAAAATCCTGATAGAGCTAGAGAAATTGCAATGCGTACTTCATTTTTAATGGTTGGTATTTGGTGGATAGGCTTCAGTCATATAACCTATTATTATTTGCCAAAAGGAGCTTCGACGGGGCATAAAGTAACAAAAGCAGTACTTTTTGATGGTTTTAAAGAGCTAAAATTAGTTTGGAAACAATTACAACAAAACATTATTTTAAAAAGATATTTATCGAGCTATTTTGTTTTCATTATGGCAGTGCAAACAGTTATGTTAGTCGCTACTTATTTTGGAGCTACCGAAATTAATTGGACAACACCAAGCCAGAAAACCACAGGACTAATCATTAGTATATTAGTGATTCAATTGGTTGCTGTTTTAGGCGCATTTCTTACCTCAAGAGCATCAGGAAAATTTGGAAATATCAATACTTTAATATTTCTAAATGCCTTTTGGGCCGTACTTTGTGTTTTTGCTTATTTTGTAACTGAACCCAACGAGTTTTACATAGTAGCAGGTTTTGTAGGATTGGTTATGGGAGGAATACAATCTCTAGCTCGTTCTACATATTCAAAATTATTACCAGAAACGGAAGACACAGCCTCATATTTCAGTTTTTATGATGTGACAGAAAAAATAGGAATCGTTATAGGAATGTCTATTTACGGAATCATAGATCAAGTTACAGGTTCTATGAGAAATTCCATAGTATTTTTAGCTACTTTCTTTATAATAGGAGTGATTTTATTGCTAAGAATCCCGAAAAATAATTTGTTAAGCAATAATTAATATTATATTTGAATAAATTTTTTAAAAATTAATACCTACAAAATGAATAAAATAAAAAGTATTTCTGCATTTTTACTATTGTTTTCAGCAGTAATTTTCACATCATGTTCTGTAGAACCTTATACTGGATCAATTCCTAGTTCTGGAGATAATGGAGGAAATGAATCTGCTAATGATTATTGGCCTTCAGCTATAAATAATCAATGGGTTTTTAGTTTAAATGGAGTTAATCAAGCTC
The DNA here is from genome assembly GCF_039932285.1 of Flavobacterium sp. GTDB lineage: Bacteria > Bacteroidota > Bacteroidia > Flavobacteriales > Flavobacteriaceae > Flavobacterium. The sequence continues at coordinate 2,069 of NZ_JBDTQE010000120.1, read as the reverse complement.
CTCTCAAAATGGTTTCAATAGATGCTATTGGAGGAAATAGCTATTTTACATTTAATCCTCAATCTAACGGAGGAGTAAGCCAGGTAACTAGATTAAGAAAATTGAATGGAGATTATTATATAAAAAGTGAAGATATTATAGTTGCAGCTCAAGCAGGAGTTCCAGGTTCTACATCAACTGGAACAGAAAGAATACTTTTAAAAGATTATTTACCAGTAGGAGGTTCTTGGACTAGCGACTATGTTCAGACTACAACATATACTGATCCCACATACCCAGTTGTTACTACTAATTTTAATATTGTTGCTACTATTTTAGAAAAAGGTTCAACTTTAACTGTTGGTAGTCAAACTTTTAATGATGTAATTAAGGTAAGGGTAGTGCAAAACATTACGTTTTCTGGACAAATTTCTTCTGCAATATCTTATTACTGGTATGCTAAAAATGTTGGATCTATCAAAATTGAAACTACATCTGGAACAACAACTTATACTCAAGATTTAGTTTCGTATATTTTAAATTAGTATCTGTAAAATATACCATATAAACCCATCTCTTTTTTAAAGTAGATGGGTTTTTTATGGCACAATCCTTGATTTATTACAATGAAAATATATTAAATAATTTTCTTATTTATTGATTTTCAGCTATATAATTATTTGAATGTATTATTTTTACATTTCAAATAAGCCATGTTTAATGACAAAATGACTTAAATACAATATGTCTCAACAAAAAATAATTACCATTGACAATTTGTCACTACAAGAATTCGATTCTGAAGCAGATTTAATCCCACTTCTTACACCAGAAGATGAGGAAGAAATGAATAATGAGGAATTACCATCAGAATTGTTAATTCTTCCACTTCGAAACACCGTGCTTTTCCCAGGAGTAGTCATTCCTATTACCGCAGGAAGAGATAAATCTATTAAGTTGATTAATGATGCCAATGCTTCCGATAAAATTATTGGAGTCGTATCGCAAAAAAATGAAGAAGACGAAGATCCTACCGAAAACGATATTAATAAAGTAGGAACAGTTGCCAAAATTCTTCGTGTTTTAAAAATGCCTGACGGAAATGTAACCGTAATTCTACAAGGAAAAAAACGTTTCGAAATAGATAAAGTTACATCGACCGAACCTTATATGAAAGCTTCTATAAAAGAAGTTAAAGAAGAAAGACCAACTAAAAAAGACAAAGAATTTTCGGCTATAATCGAATCTGTTCGTGATTTGGCAATACAAATTATTACCGAAAGTCCAAATATTCCTACCGAAGCTACTTTTGCAATCAAAAACATTGAAAGTAATTCATTTCTGGTCAATTTTGTTTCATCTAATATGAATCTTACCGTTACTGAAAAACAAGATTTATTAGAGATAAATAAGCTAAAAGACAGGGCTTTAGCGACTTTAAAATTTATGAATTTAGAGTTTCAGAAATTGGAACTTAAAAATGACATACAATCTAAAGTACGTTTCGATTTAGACCAACAACAACGTGAATATTTTTTGCATCAGCAAATGAAAACCATTCAAGAAGAATTGGGTGGTGTTTCGCAAGAAGAAGAAATAGAAGAGTTGCGTACAAAATCTAAAACAAAGATTTGGGACGAAAAAACACAAAAGCATTTTGATAAAGAATTGTCAAAAATGCAACGTTCTAATCCGCAATCACCAGATTTTGGTATACAAAGAAATTATTTAGAATTGTTTCTAGATTTACCTTGGGGAAAATATTCTAAAGATAAATTCGATTTAAAAAAGGCTGAAAAAATTCTTGATAGAGATCATTTTGGTTTAGAGGATGTCAAAAAAAGAATGATAGAACATCTTGCAGTTCTCAAATTGAGAAACGATATGAAATCACCAATTCTTTGTCTTACAGGACCTCCGGGAGTTGGAAAAACATCAATAGGAAAATCTATTGCAGAAGCGTTAGGAAGAGAATACGTAAGAGTTTCTCTTGGCGGTTTGCGTGATGAAGCCGAAATTCGCGGACATCGTAAAACCTATATTGGCGCCATGCCAGGAAGAATTCTTCAAAGCTTAAAAAAAGCAGGAAC
>NZ_JBDTQE010000119.1:0-4160 GCF_039932285.1 Flavobacterium sp. | reverse complement strand
TCTTAGTGGAAAATATGCGGTTACGAAGTTCGCCACTTCTTGAAGCCGCGAAACGTTGGCAGAAACCCTCGAGCTACACGAAACGCACAAAAAACCTCCACATAAAAAATAACCTTTCGTTAAAAATGCAAAGACATATTGTACTAATTAATAATTTTCAAATTTTGTATCTTTCGAGCATTAAATTAAAATGATGCTTAAAACAATTCAAATTATTGCATTACTTCAAGGACTTTTCGTCCTTTTTGTTTTATATAACAATCGCAAAAGTTATAAGAATACTACTTTTTGGTTACTGTTTGGAAGTCTTTTTTCAATAGTATTATACATCATCGGCGATGATAAGAATAATTTATTTGTTGAAAACACTGATTGGTTTCTTTTCGACAATACACTTTTTGTAACTTTTTTGTTTCTATTTTTCAAGTATTATAAAAACAATAAAGAAAAGTTTACAAAGTCAGATTACTATTTTTTCATTCCAAACATCATTTATTCAATTCTTGAAGTAATAGAAATTAAATTACATCCTAATAACATAATCGTTGAAGTATTTGAAGTTTTTTGCAAACTAACTTTTATCATATATTTATCTCTAATTTTATATTCAGTAGTTACAACTAAAAGAAAAGTTTGGATTACATACTTTATTATTCCGATAATTATACTATTCTTTTTTTCATTTTTAAATGATATTCTTAAAATAGTTAAATTATCAGAATTACCGTTTTTATCCGACCAAAATTTCAATTCATACCTTTTATTAGTTGTTGCTTTTTTATTTTATTTTATCGCTTTCAAATTGTTTAATGGTGCTAATGAAATTTTACCAAAAACAGGAATTAGTAAATACAAAAATTCTAACCTAAATGATGAATTGATAAATAAATATAAAATAGATTTAATAAATGCAATGCAAAAAGATAAGTTATACCTAAACTCAAAATTATCAATACAAGACGTTTCAGATAAATTAAATATTCCTCGTCAATACATTTCTGAAGTTTTAAATGAGCATATGAATACCAATTTTCAAGATTTCATAAATGAATACAGAGTTGAAGAATTTATAAACCAATTAAAAAATGACCAAAATAATAATCTTACACTTTTAGGAATCGCTACTGATGTCGGTTTTAATTCTAAATCTTCTTTTAATGCTATATTCAAGAAATTCAAAGGGTTAACACCAACACAATTCAAAAAAAATCTTTTGTAAAAAGAAACAATTAGTACAAATAAATCATATTGCACTTACTTTGTTTTTATATATGCACAATCACTTACGATATTTGCGACATAATTGTAAGAATACAAAATTATGACACTGCAAAAATCAATAAAACATTTTATTTTAATGTTATCGTTACTAGTTTTCTCCATTTCTAATGCACAAAAAGGAGTAACAATATCAGGAATTATAAAAGACCAAAACACTAAAACTGTTTTGCCTTTTGTAAACGTAGTTCTCAAAGCAGAAAAAGACAGTACTTTTGTAAGTGGCACAGTTACAAACGAAGAAGGACGATTTATTTTATCAAAAATTAATACAGGTAATTATTATCTTGAAGTTTCTTATATCAGTTATGCAACAAAAAAGCAATCATTATTTGTAGGCAATCTATCAGACTATTTAGACATAAAAACAATCGAAATAGAAGAGAAATCAACAACTTTACAGGAAGTAGTTGTAACAGGAAAAACTGCTGAAATAAGTGAGAAAATGGACAAAAAAACATTTTCTTTGAAAGATAACATTAGTCAAAGTGGTGGTTCTGTTTTACAAGCAATGCAAAATTTACCAAGTGTTACGGTTCAAGACGGCAAAGTACAACTTCGCGGCAACGATAAAGTAACTGTTCTTATTGACGGAAAACAAACCGCTATAACAGGTTTTGGAAACCAAACAGGATTAGACAACATTCCAGCTTCTGCGATAGAAAAAATTGAAATTATCAATAATCCATCAGCCAAATACGATGCAAATGGCAATGCAGGAATTATAAATATTATTTACAAGAAAAATAAAAAAGTTGGTTTTAATGGAAAGGTTGGTTTTACAACTGGTTTAGGTTCTTTGTGGGTACGAAAAGAAAACTTGCCAACCATAAGACCTCAATATACTTTTACACCAAAAATAAATCCAAGTGTATCGCTAAATTATAAAAAAAACAAAATAAATCTTTTCTTTCAAGGTGACTATCTTTACACAGAAACGCTAAATAAAAATGAATTTGTAACACGTAATTATGATAATGGTGATGTCATTAATTCACAATTAAAACGTAATAGAAACACGCATTTTACTACCATAAAATCTGGAATTGATTACACGATAAACGACCAAAATTCATTAACAATATCTGGACTTTTTGGAACAGAAAAAATTATTGACCGTGGCGACCAACCTTTTTTTAACGCTGACTTTACACAACGCAACAGACTGTGGCAGTTTTTAGAAGACGAATTAAAAACTACTTATATGGCTACTGCCAACTATCAACATAAATTTAAAGAAGCAGGACATTTATTAAATATTGGTTTAAACTACACTTTTCACAGAGAAGATGAAAAATATTTTTACGACAACTATTTACCAACTTCAACAGGAACAGATTCTTTCAAACTATTATCAGATGAACAAGTTTATGATTTTAATTTTGACTACATAAAACCCTTAAAATATGGACGAATTGAAACAGGCATAAAATTCCGAAACAGAAATATTCCAACCAATATGCAATTTATTCCTGGCGCAAATTCAGTAATAGATTTAAATGCAGGAGGTTGGGCAACCTACAAAGAATTAATTCCAGCCGTTTACGGAAATTACATTTTTGAAAACAAAAAATGGGAAGCCGAATTAGGTTTAAGAGTTGAGTATGTTAAAATTCAATACGATGTAAACCCCAATCATATTGTATATAAAAGCGATGGTTATAACTATACACAGCCATTTCCTAATATGCGTCTAGCATACAAAATCAACGACAATAATAAACTTTCTATCTTCTACAACCGACGAGTTGATAGACCAAATGAAGTTGATATACGCATTTTTCCAAAATATGACGATGCCGAAATTATCAAAGTTGGAAACCCAGCATTGCGTCCACAATTTACAAATTCAATAGAATTGGGATATAAAAAAAGTTGGGAAAAAGGTAGTTTATACAATGCTATTTATCACCGATTTGCCAATGGAACTATAACAAGAATTTCAAGTACAGTTCCGCCAAGTAATTTAATTTATGCTACATTTCAAAACGTAAATAAAAGCTACAACACAGGTATAGAAATAGTTTTAACACAAGAAATGTCAAAATTATATTCATTCAACATCAATCTAAACACCTATCGAAATCAAATAAATGCGTTTACAGTTGAAAATAAATATCCAACTACACATTTATTTTCGGCAGAGAAACAAGAAATATTTTCAGGAAATCTTAAACTAAACAATACTTTTCGTCTTCCTAAAAACTTTGATGCTCAATTAACAGCCATCTATTTAGCACCAGACATTATTCCACAAGGAAAAATAAAATCAAGATTTTCATTGGACCTTGGAATAAAAAAAGCAATTCAAAAAGGAAAAGGCGAACTATTTTTTAATGCAACAGATTTGTTAAATACAATGATTATTAAAAAAGAAATCAAAGGACAAGATTTTAATTACACCAGCAACGATTACTACGAAACGCAAGTTATAAGACTTGGTTATAGTTATAAATTTTAAAAAAATACATTCAAATAAATTTAAAATTCTTTTCCTAATTTTCAGCATTAGTTTTCAATTTGTAAATGCACAGCAAGTAAAAGATACTTTAACATATATAAATATGACAAGCAAAAACATTAAATTATCTACTCGATTTGTATTTATTGCCACTTCAATAATATATATCTGCTACGCATTTATATTTATGCTTGTCGTATTTATATTTATATCAATCCGACTTATATTTATTTCTATCTGACTTATATTTATTGTAATCCGATTTATTATTATACCTATCCGACTTACATATATTGTAATCCGAAAGGTAATTATTGAAAGAATTGAAAAGAAAAACCGTAACAGAAAGAAATAAGGGCATCTGCCAACAGCGGTTTCAAGAAATGGCGAGAAATGTGGTAAATTCACGTTTTTCTTTCGC
>NZ_JBDTQE010000118.1:0-4163 GCF_039932285.1 Flavobacterium sp. | reverse complement strand
ACTTGTTTGATTCCAAAACGCTTTAAGAAAAATGGAATAGCTAGAATAAATAAGGTTTCAGATATTTGAGAAATCGACATAATTATAGTCGAGTATTTAACTACGAATGAATCCGCATATTGAGGAACTTTAGAAAATTCAGATAAATAAGTATCCCCATACATATTTGTAAGTTGTAAAGCACCTCCTAAAAACATTGAAAAAATAAAGAACAATGCCATTTTATAATTTCCAAACAACTTGAACGCATCTAGTCCTAATTTTTTAAGTAATGAATCACTTTCCGAAATTAATTTTTGTGGCGGACATTTAGGCAACGTAAATGAATAAATTCCTAAAACCACTGCAGCAAAAGCAGAAATATAAAACATATTTGCAGATGATTTATTCCCTGACAAATTTGTTAACCACATTGCTGCAATAAAACCAACTGTTCCCCAAACTCTAATGGGTGGAAAAACTTTTACAATATCATATTTATTGTCTTTAAGAATATTGTATGCTACAGAATTGGATAATGAAATTGTTGGCATATAGCACATCATAGCTGCAAAAATTACCCAATAAAAACTAGTTGGATTATCAACTTGGGGTAAATATGCAATGGCAAAACCGCCTAAAATATGCAATATTCCGTATAATTTTTCGGCATTAATCCATTTGTCAGCTATAATACCTGTTAATGCTGGCATAAGAATAGAAGAAAGTCCTAAAGTAGAAAATATAGCTCCAAACTCTGCTCCGCTCCATTGTTTTGTTGCGAACCAATAGTTTCCAACTGTAATTAACCAAGCTCCCCAAACAAAAAACTGAAGGAAACTCATTATTGTTAATCTATTCTTTATATTCATCTTTTAGTTTTTAAATCGGTTAGGTATTTTTTTAGAAACGTAAAACTAACAATAAAAATAACTTTACAAATAAATTTTTCTAAATATTATCAACCAAATCAAGAACAACCTGAAATTGTTCTTCTCTAGACAAATGAGAATTGTCTATTTCGATAGCATCATCTGCCTTTACAAGTGGAGAATCCTCACGATGTGTATCTATAAAATCTCGTTGTTGTACGTTTTCTAGTACTGTTTCGTAGGAAACGGGTTGCCCTTTTTCGGACATTTCATCATAACGACGTTGTGCTCTAGTTTGTGCGCTGGCTGTCATGAATATTTTGAGTTCGGCATCAGGAAAAACTACAGTTCCTATATCGCGACCGTCCATCACGATGCCTTTATTTTTTCCCATTTCTTGCTGTTGTTCTACTAGTTTTACTCTTACTTGTGATACCTCAGCGACTTGGCTTACAAAACTAGATACTTCAATCGTACGAATTTCGGTTTCTACATTTACATCATTTAGATACATTTCGGCAAATCCTAAATTTGGATTAAACTGAAAAGTAAGTCTAATTTTAGGCAAATCGTTTATCAATGCTTGCTTCTTAAACTCTTCGTGATTGATGTAATTATTTTGCATTGCATAATAAGTTACAGCACGATACATGGCGCCAGTATCTACATATATATAGCCTAACTGTTTGGCTAACTGTTTGGCTAATGTACTTTTTCCTGTAGAAGAAAATCCGTCGATGGCAATGGTTATTTTTTTCAATTTTTTTAAATGTTTAATAGAAGTTGCAAAGTTTATTTCTAGCCCCGATAGCAGTGGAAATCCTTGCTTTTTTTGGCAAGATTGTAACGATAGCGGGAATATTGTTTACTAATATTCTATAATTTCTGCTTCAAAAAAAATTATTCGTTGTTATACAAATTGATCGTTAGTCCGAATAAACTGGTATTTGAAGCTAAAGTGTATCGTGAGTAAGAATAATCGAAGCGGAATTTTCTGAATCGGATTCCGAAACCTGCAGATATTCCTGAGAATGTTCGTTGCTCTAGGATTTTGAGTTCGGCGGCACGACGGAAATTATAACTTAATCGCAAACTAAATGCTTTCTTTGGAAAAATTTCAGCACCAAAAATAACATGCCTAAATGTGTTTCCTAGAAACCCTACTTTTTCTTCAATGACATCTCCATCGATTGTTTGTTGGCTTCTGGCAGGATTCGCAAAAGAAATATTCCACTTTTGTAAATTTTCTAATGTTAGATGCCAACGAATAGGTACATTTTCTAATTCTTGGGATATTCCAGCAATGACTTCGAACGGTAATTTCTCGTTTGTACCATTATAAGTTTTTATTTGTGTTCCAAAATTTCGAACTACTAATCCGTAATTTATATCATTTTTGTCATCGACATACATAGCCGCTAAATCAGCAGCGACTCCAAATGAATTATAACTTTCGAGTGTTGATGAAATGAATTTTGCATTTCCTCCGAGATATAATTTTGTAAAAGGCACATTGTAAGCATAACCTAAAGACAATGCGATTTCGCTTCCTGTAAATTGTCCTGTTGATGCTCCGAACTCATCTCTCCCATCAAATTTTCCATAATTTATATAGGTAATTCCACCATGCAATGTTTGTACATGTCTGTCGTATGTATAAGCAAAAGAGCCTGTTCCGTAAGTTACATCTCCAAAATAGTTTCCGTAATTTATGGCTAAACGGCCATCCATTTCGGCATTTATACTTGCTGGATTGAATAAAGGTTGGTTGACATCGTAATCATAATTTGTAATTGTTTTCCCTCCCAAAGCAGCTTGTCTTGGCGACGAAATTAGGTTTAGAAACTGGTATACGCTTTGCCCTCCTATTTGACCATAAGTCGAAGTATAGATTATAAATAATAAGATAATTAAATGTTTTTTTTGCATTTATTTTTGGCGTTTAAAAAACTATATAACGCAGAAGCGAAGATATTATTTTTTACAAAAAAAACGGTTAAAAAATTTAACCGTTTTTAATTTATAATACTTTAGCATTTTTAACCTTATCTTTTGTAATAGCAATTGCTAAAACTTCGTGCATTTCCTTTACATAGTGAAAAGTTAAACCCGTAAGATATTCGGCTTTTATTTCGTCTATATCACTTTTGTTTTCGTGACACAAAATAATCTCTTTGATATTGGCACGTTTTGCTGCTAGAATTTTTTCTTTGATTCCTCCTACTGGCAATACTTTACCACGCAAAGTGATTTCGCCAGTCATAGCCAAACTTTTCTTGATTTTTTTCTGCGTAAAAACAGACACTAACGAAGTTAGCATTGCAATTCCCGCACTTGGTCCGTCTTTTGGCGTCGCGCCTTCTGGAACGTGCAAGTGAATATTATATTTTGCTAACATTTCAGAGTTTAATCCTAATAATTCAGCATTGGCTTTAATATATTCTAAAGCAATTGTTGCCGATTCTTTCATTACTGTTCCAAGATTTCCAGTAATAGTCATTGTTCCTTTTCCTGGAGAAATTAAAGATTCTATAAATAAAATATCTCCTCCAACTGATGTCCAAGCCAATCCTGTAACCACTCCTGCTACATCATTATTTTCTGATTTATCTCTTTCTAGTCTAGGAACACCTAAGATTTTGATAATATCTTCATCGGTAACTTTTATATTGTATTCTTCTTCCATAGCAACACATTTGGCAGTATTTCGAATGACTTGTGCGATTTTATTTTCTAGTCCACGAACTCCCGACTCACGTGTGTAACCTTCTACTATTTTTTCTAATTGTTTTTTACCAATTACTAAATGTTTTGAAGTTAAACCATGAACAGCTAATTGTTTTGGAAACAAATGCTGTTTGGCGATTTCTACTTTTTCTTCAATAGTATAACCAGACATTTTGATGATTTCCATACGGTCTTTCAACGCAGGTTGTATGGTTGCCATATTGTTTGATGTGGCAATAAACATAACTTTCGATAAATCGTAACCCATTTCTAGAAAATTATCATAGAATTCGCTGTTTTGTTCAGGATCTAAGACTTCTAATAAGGCAGATGAAGGATCGCCTTGATTGCTTGTTGATAATTTATCGATCTCATCTAAAACAAAAACTGGATTTGATGTTCCTGCTTTTTTTAAACTTTGAAGGATTCTTCCTGGCATTGCACCAATATAGGTTTTACGATGTCCGCGAATTTCAGCTTCATCACGCAAACCACCAAGAGAAACTCTTACATATTCTCTTCCTAAAGCTTCTGCAATAGATTTTCCTATTGATGTTTTTCCAACTCCCGGAGGACCTGTAAGAC
>NZ_JBDTQE010000117.1:0-4296 GCF_039932285.1 Flavobacterium sp. | reverse complement strand
ATGATTACAGGTAATTTTGCTCTTTTGGCAGGAATTAATCCGGATGAAGTTGATGCTTGGTATTTAGGGATTTATATTGATGCAATCGAATGGGTAGAAATTACCAATACTCGTGGTATGAGCCAGTTTGCCGATGGTGGAATTGTAGGCACAAAACCTTATGTTAGTTCCGCTTCGTATATTGATAAAATGAGTCATTATTGCGGAAGTTGTTTCTATAAAAAAGCAGTAAAAACGGGCGATAAAGCTTGTCCGTTTAATAGTTTATATTGGAATTTTTATGACAAAAATGAAGATAAACTAGGGAAAAATCCTCGAATTGGAATGATGTATAATGTTTGGCGTAAAATGAAACCAGAGGACAAATCTGCTTTATTACAACAAGCTGATTATTATTTAAAAAACATAAACACATTATGATAAAAACTGCTTTATTTTGGTTTAAAACCGATTTACGATTATCTGATAACGAAACACTTGTCAAAGCCATTGCACAAAGTGAACGAATAATCCCTGTTTACTGTTTTGATGACTCGCATTTCGAAACTACTTCGTACGGATTTAAAAAAACTGGAAGTTATAGAGCGCAATTTATATTAGAATCCTTAAAAGATTTAGATGCAACTTTAAGAGCCTTGGGTTCTGGTTTATTAATTGTAAGAGGAAAACCAGAAATTGAAATCCCGAAAATAGTGCACGAATATAAAGCACAGAAAGTATTTGCCAAACGTGAAGTAGCTTATGAAGAAAAACAAACTGAAAAATTAGTTCAAGAAGAATTATTCAAATTGCGTTGTGAACTAGAAACCTTTAGTACCAGCACTTTATATCATGCAGGAGATTTACCTTTTTCTATCAAAAATATTCCAGATGTATTTACTAATTTTAGAAAAAAAACAGAACAAGACGCTACAATTAGACCTGTTTTCAAGAAACCAGAAAAGATAAATTCACCCGAAATTCCAGCATTAAATTTACCAACATTAGAAGATTTAGGATTAGAATTTTTTGCGATTGATTCTCGAGCTGCAATCAATTTTAAAGGTGGAGAAACTGAGGCAATAAATAGATTAAATCATTATTTTTTTGAAACAAAAAACTTATCCTCTTATAAAGAAACTCGAAACGGAATGATTGGCGAAAATTATTCATCCAAATTTTCGGCTTGGTTATCTTTAGGTTGTATTTCTCCTAGACTCATTTACCATGAAATAAAAAAATATGAATTGCAATTTGGCGCAAACGAATCGACCTATTGGTTAGTTTTCGAATTGCTTTGGCGAGATTTCTTCCGATTTATGTTCAAAAAACACCAAACCAAATTTTTCTTATATTCTGGAATTAAAACCGATAAAGTAAACTCAAAATCATTGAATGAAAAATTACTTTCTCAATGGATTAACGGAACAACAAAATCCGATTTTATAAATGCTAATATGCTCGAATTAAAGCAAACTGGTTTTATGAGCAATCGCGGACGACAAAATGTAGCGAGCTTTTTTTGTAATGAACTTAACATGGATTGGCGTATAGGAGCTGCCTATTTCGAAGAACAGTTAATAGATTATGATGTTTGTAGCAATTGGGGAAACTGGGCATATTTAGCGGGCGTTGGTAATGATCCTCGCGGACACCGTTATTTCAATATAGAAAAACAAGCCAACGATTATGATAAAAATAAAGCCTTTAGAAAATTATGGCTGAAATAAATTAAAACTTTTATACTATGAGAATTCTACTAACAGGAGCAAACGGTTATGTTGGAAAACGTTTATTACCAGAATTATTGAAACAAGGTCATGAGGTAGTTTGTTGCATTCGCGATAAAGCTCGATTGGGTTTAGATACAATTACTTTAGCTAGAATTAGTATTTGGGAAATAGATTTTTTAGATGATGTAGATTTTAAAAACTGTCCAGAAGGAATCGATATTGCTTATTTTTTAATTCATTCGATGTCAAGTTCAACAAATTCATTTGAAAAAATGGAAGCTATTGTTGCACAAAATTTTAACAAATATTCCAATCACATGAACATCAAACAAGTGATTTATTTGAGCGGAATTGTTAATGATCCTAAACTTTCTAAACACATGCTCTCTAGAAATAATGTAGAGAAAATATTAAATTCGGGTCAACCACAACTTACTGTACTCAAAGCAGGAATAATTGTAGGCTCTGGAAGTTCGTCTTTCGAGATAATTAGAGATTTATGCGAAAAATTACCTTTAATGATAACACCAAAATGGGTTTTAACCAAAACGCAACCCATAGCCATTCGAGATGTAATTCAATATTTAATTGGTGTGCAAAACAGACAAGAATGTTTTAATGAATCGTTTGACATTGGTGGACCAAACATTATAACATACAAACAAATGATGCAATTGTATGCTAAAACACGAGGAATAAAACTAGCTATTTGGACAATTCCTGTTATGACGCCTAAACTTTCTTCTTATTGGCTATATTTTGTGACTTCTACCTCATATAAATTGGCAATGAATTTAGTTGATAGTATGAAAGTTGAAGTCATTTGCAATGATAATAGATTACAAAAAATACTTAATATAAAACCCATTTCTTATGTTGATGCCATTAAATTAGCATTTGAAAAAATAGAACAAAACTTAGTGATTTCTAGTTGGAAGGATAGTTTGTCTAGTAGTGAATTCAAAAATAATTTTTCTAATTATATTCAAGTACCAAATTTTGGTTGTTTAAAAGTGAGTAAGAAAATTCAAATTACCAATCCAAAACTGGTACTCGAAAATATTTGGTCGATTGGAGGAGATAAAGGTTGGTATTACGGGAATTGGATGTGGAAATTTAGAGGATTTATTGACAAACTCTTTGGAGGAGTTGGTTTACGTCGTGGTAGAACAAGCCCAACAAATCTCGACAATGGTGATTCCCTCGATTTTTGGCGTGTTTTATTAGCGGATAAACAAGAAAAAAGATTACTTCTTTTTGCCGAAATGAGATTACCTGGTGAAGCTTGGTTAGAATTTCGAATTGATGAAAACCATATTTTACATCAAATAGCGACTTTTAGACCAATAGGAATTCTGGGTAGAATCTACTGGTATAGTATGATTCCTTTTCATTTTTTTATTTTTGACGGAATGATTAAGAACATTGCTAATTCTAAATAATAACCAAAAATATTGTTACTTCAAAAATAAAGTGTACTTTTGCACTCGAATACGATATACGTATTTATACATCCTAATCATTTAAAAGATATTAAAATGTACTTAACTAAAGAAGTTAAAGAAGAAATCTTCGCTAAACACGGAGAAAAAACAAACACAGGTAAATCAGAAGCGCAAATTGCTTTATTCACATTTAGAATTAGCCACTTAACTGAGCATTTGAAAAAAAATCGTCACGATTATAACACAGAACGCTCATTAGTACTTTTAGTAGGTAAAAGAAGATCTTTACTAGATTACTTAAAGAAAACTGAGATTAACAGATACCGTGAGATTATCAAAGAATTGAATATCAGAAAATAATCAATAATAAAGAGGTGCGAAAGTGCCTCTTTTTGTTTTTACGCATATATAGAAAAAGTTTGGTTTTTCATTGGGTTTTAGGCAGTAACTACGCCACACAACAACACAACTACATGTGTCCGCCGACAGGCAGACTAAAACCAATGTTAAATCAATAACAAACAAAATTATGATTCCACAATTATTTGTAGAAAGCATCGATTTAGGTGATGGCAGAAACATCACAATCGAGACAGGAAGATTAGCAAAACAAGCTGATGGTTCTGTAGTAGTAAGAATTGGTAAAACTGTAATCTTAGGAACAGTAGTATCATCAAGAAAGGCAAGTCCAGGTATCGATTTTTTACCGTTAACGGTAGATTATAGAGAAAAATTTGCTGCAGCAGGTCGTTTTCCTGGTGGTTTCTTCAAAAGAGAAGCACGTCCAAGCGACAACGAAGTATTAACTATGAGATTAGTTGACCGTGTTTTACGTCCACTTTTTCCATCAGATTATCATGCAGAAGTTCAAGTTATGATTCAGTTAATGTCTCATGATGATGAAGTTATGCCAGATGCATTAGCAGGATTAGCAGCTTCGGCAGCACTTGCATTGTCTGACATTCCTTTTGAAACTTTAATTTCAGAAGCTAGAGTTGGAAGAATTGATGGTAAATTCATCATCAATCCAAGTCGTGCGCAATTAGAATTATCTGACATCGACATGATGATTGGTGCTTCTATGGATTCTATCGCAATGGTAGAAGGAGAAATGAAAGAAATTTCAGAAGCAGAAATGT
>NZ_JBDTQE010000116.1:0-4322 GCF_039932285.1 Flavobacterium sp. | reverse complement strand
GGTTTGCGAAATGTGATTGACGGTAAAGTGGAATTGCTTAACGGTTTTGAATTTAATATTCGTTGAAAACTCGGCACGAGTTTGTTTGCTCCTTTTGTGGCAACGATTAACCGACCAATAGGACATATCAAAGTGGATTTGGCTTCGTTCATTCCTTCGAATATCATTGTAGCTCCTTCTGGAACCAAACACTTCAAAATTATTTCGGCTGGTGCTGAAATCGATTTTGAAGCAGAATCTTTCATAATATTATATTTAAAGCGATACAATTAATCTAATTAAACATACGTATAATCATTTGATTTTCAATTAAATAAATATTAAAAAAGAAAATAAAAAACTAAAAAAAAGATGACTTAGGAGCACCTTTTTTTGAATGATTTGTTTCCTAATTATATACACTTAATTAGTCATTTTTGAAATAATTTTATTTGTTGTAAAGTGGATTAGTTTTTATTATTTCCCTTATTTTACTAGGGTTTAAATAGCGTTCTGTTTTAGGTTTTGATTCAATATTATCAGCTCCGCGCCAATTCTCCATTTTTAAATTTTCACGAACGGATATACTCCAGTATAGCAATTGGTATCCCAATCCGTGATTAATACATATTTTATCAGTCCCACTTTCAAATTTATCAACTTGCTCTTTCGAAAAAATTTCGATCCAAATTAAATGTATCATTTGAGAAAAACCTTTTTGACTGTAATCAGATACATGCGAAAGTTCATGACCTAAAACCCCAATTTGGGCATTATAACTAAGTTTTTCTAATAAGATTGGTTCTAAAAATGCATTGGTTTTTGTACTGATGGTAATTATGTAAGTCCGTTTTTTTGCATCTCGAAATAAGCTCCAAAAGGTAGGTCTTGATGATAGTGGCGTATTGGTTTCTTTTAAGCAAAACTTTATCCTAACATTTTTTAATTCCGGAAAAAAGGTAAGCGCCGTAAATATTTGTTTTTGGTAGGTTTTATCAAATGTTTTATTTTTTCCAAAAACCACATTCAACGCTGTTATATTTTGATCTGATAAGCTATCCTTATAAAATTGTTGCTGAATTTTTTGAGCAAATATTGGTAACGATAATAAGGCTAGGAATAGGATTAAAATTTGTTTTCCCATTTTATTAAAATTATTGTTATTACTAATTTATACCACAAATTTACATTAATAAGAATAGCCAATCGATCAGTCTTCTTTTAATTGAGGCAAAAGGATTATTTTTTCAATCTTGATTTAAATATTTTTTCAAACTTTTCAATTTTTGGTTGAATTACTAATTTACAATAGGGTTGATTTTTATTGTTTTCATAGTAATTCTGATGATATGCTTCCGCTTTGTAAAAATGAGTTAATGGTTCTACAGTTGTTACTATTTTATCATCATAAACTTTGGCTTTATTCAACGTTTCGATAATATTTTGAGCAGCTAACTTTTGAGCCGCATTATTATAAAGTATAACCGAGCGGTATTGTGTTCCTAAATCATTTCCTTGTCTGTTTAAAGTTGTAGGATCATGAACTGTAAAAAATACTTTGAATATCTCATCTAAGCTAGTAACCGTTTTATCATAAGTAATTTGCACGACTTCAGCATGTCCTGTATTCCCAGACGAAACTTCTTCATAACTTGGATTGGTTGTTTTTCCTCCAGCAAAACCAGAAACAACAGACTTCACTCCTACTAAATTTTCATAAACAGCTTCAACACACCAGTAACAACCTCCACCTATTGTTATGGTTTCAAAATTATTAGTGCTTGGTTTTTTATTTTCTTTATTTTGTGCTACTAGACTAAAACTAGCTAGTAAACATATTGCAATTATTTTCCTCATGGTATTTGTTTTTTTTAATTAATTTGTGATTTTGAGCTAGCCTTTATAATTCCATTTTTTGTGTTTTGAATATATGCTACTATCATAAAATCCGTTGGTAGCCATTCTGGATTGAATTTGAAAAAAATTTTATTATTAGATTCAGAATAATTTATTTCCGTTTTAAAATCATAAACAATATTATAACTGATTTGTTTTAAACCACTATTTTCGCCTCGCTTAATACTTGTAAACTCTTTTTTCTTCACCAAAGCAAGATTGACAATTGTACCTGGTATTTTGTCAGCATCAAATTCAAAATCTAATTGATTGTTTGAAACCATAACATTTTTGATAGAAATTTTGTAATCTGATACTAATTCTAATTCTTTATTTACCAAATCCTCTATTTTGCTTTTATAACTACCAATAAGTTCATATTTACCATTGATAACTAATTGTGGTGTGTAATTTCCTTGAGTATTTAATTGGATAGCATAGTTTCTTTGCCTGTTTGTAAATTGTGCTTTACTAAATGGATCTTTCCAACCAATATAATTCCAATAGTCAACATGAAATGCCAATGGAATAATTTTTGGGTTGTTTTGAAGGGCATATTTTGCCAGAACTTCATCGGCTGGTGGACAGCTACTACAACCTTGTGAGGTAAAAAGTTCGAGTACCACAAAACCATTAGAAGAAGATTTACTTTGTTTATTTTCTACTACTTTTTGAAGAGTAAAACTTGAAACAATGATGCCTACGATTAATAACCCTGATTTAATAAATGAGCTTTTCATATTGATTATTTTTTAGGATCCGGAATAAAATCTAATGCTATTGAGTTCATACAATACCGCTTACCCGTTGGTGGTGGTCCATCATCAAAAAGATGTCCTAAATGTCCGCCACATCTGCCACAAAGTGCCTCCGTACGTTCCATTCCGATAGAACTATCATTTTTATAAACAACACTTTTTGAATTGGCTTGTTCAAAGAAACTTGGCCAACCACAAGTACTAGAAAATTTTGCACCAGAACGGAAAAGTTTAAAACCACATGCTGCGCAGTAGTAAGTTCCTTTATCATCTGTGTTCCAATATTTTCCTGTAAATGGTCGTTCAGTATCAGCATGTCTTGATACTTCATAGACATCTTCAGGAAGTACTTTTTTCCATTCAGCATCTGTAAGCTTTAGCTTTTTAGTACTTGTGTTGGAATAGTACGGGTTGTTGGGTTTTCTAATAGTATCATTAGTACTAATAACATTAACCGCTTTTATTTTATTTTTATTAAACTGTGAGAATGCCGTTAAAAAAAATACCTGGAACAAAAGCAATACACTAAATTTTAAATTATAATTTTTCATCTTTTTAAATTTTATAATACAAATTTATCAAGATAAAAAAAGTCAAACTGTCACCTAACTTACAATTGGAATCAATTGGGATTTAATTAACGTTTAAATATATTAGTAGAAAGTGGGACAGAAAATAATCTATTATCTATCACAAAAGCATTGGTTACTAATGATGGGAAATATTTAGAGAATAATTCTAGTTTACAAAATAGAACAAAAAAAGTAATAACTAGAGCAAAGATTTTAAGTTTAAATAAAATAGTTATTCTACACTATTTAGTCTTTTTTATAATATATAACAAATGAGTATTGTCAACTAGATTGTCAATAATAATAAAAAAACTAAAAATCAATAGATTATGATGGTTTTTTTGCGGAGAATACACCTTGTATGCAAAGCATACAAAAGCCCTATTAACGTACTTTAGAACCTGTCCAATTTTGTTTCAACATGTGATTGACTTGTGATTTTTCTCTAGGTTCTTTATTTTCCATTAATAAAAGCTTATCTTCTAAATACACTTAAATTAAATCGTGTGCCATAATTTTAGCTACTTTAAAATCGTGAGAAATAGAAAATGTATGATCCACTTCAAAATAAAAACTATCCAATGCTAATTTTATATCAAATTCCCCTCTGGTAAAATATTTAATATCTAGGTAATTACTTCCTGTACGGTAGGTAGTATCTATAAAAATCTAAATTACTATCGAAATAGCGTTTTAATTTTTCAATTGATTTTATAATAATATTTATTGCATTCTCACTCCTTATTATAGGATTATCAATTTCTAAATCGGTAAAATTTAATTGTTCATTAAGATTTGTTAAAAGTTGACCAATTTTTGAGTTCATATGATGCAAGTCTATTGTACTAATTTAAAATCAAATTGACAAAAAACTAAGCTGTATAGAGAAGTTAAAGGCATAAGAATTGGTTGTATATTGTTTTTAATGTGTTACTTTATTATTTAATTATATCTAAACCTATACCAAAAGTGCTACCTAAACCTAATTCACTTTCAACCCATATTCTTCCATTTTGTGCTTCAATGAATTCTTTACTAATTGCTAATCCTAAACCTGTTCCAGATTTATTACTTCCAGGGATTTGGAAATATTTATCAAAAACTTTGTCTTTATATT
>NZ_JBDTQE010000115.1:0-4776 GCF_039932285.1 Flavobacterium sp. | reverse complement strand
AAATTCAAAACGAAATTCAAAACGAAATTCAAAACGAAATTCAAAAGTAAATAAAGTTAGAAAATATCACTTAACTAATTGAGTCGTTTTTTGAATATCTTGTTTCAATATGAAGTCAGACTTTAATCTAATTATTATTCTGCAATGGTTTCACCAACCCATAATATCCAATAGTAAAACTAGAATACACTGAGAATATCTCTAAATTCGCAGTGTATTCTAAGATTATTTACTTTTATATGAAGGGTAGTTTTATTTTTTTACTCATTATTTCTATTTAATTCCTTTTTCAACCTGACTACTTACTATTTTAGTAAACTAAGATAATGGTAACAACCAATGCACCGCGAGTACGAGCATATAGAAACTTGATTTACAATTTTTTTAAAACTGCTAATAACATATCACCACTTAGTCGCTTTGTATAGTTTGGGTTAATATAAAGAAATTCGATCTCTTGATTTTTGTTTACCACATATACTGTAGGAACAGGAAGAAATCCGGGGTTTTTACCCTCAGAATATTTTTCTAATTTCCCTTTTTCTTTTTTGAATGCGATACCCAATGCTTGGGAAAACTTGCCATCACTGTCTGAAAATAATTGATATTTTAATTTTTTATTATCTTCTGTTTGTTTAAGGAAATTAGGCGAATCCGGACTTATCGCAACTACTTGATAGCCTAATTCGATTATTTGCTTTTCAATTTCTTGCATATCTGCCAATTGTGCATTACAATACGGACACCAGCCACCACGATAAACGATAAGTACGGTTTTCTGGTTTAAAATTTCATTTGTTTTCACTTCTTTTCCGTTTACATCTAAAAGTGACATATTAGGAATCTTTTCACCTATTAAAAGTGGCGAAACATTTTCTGGAGCATCTGCAATTTGAGAGAATCCGAAACTAGAAATAAAAATTAAAATAAGTGTTGCTATTTTTTTCATGTGAATGGTTTTAAAATACAAATTTGAACCATTTTTATCAGATTATTTGTAAGCTAGTTTACATTTAGTTCAATTTAATATTAACCTGTAATTAATACAATTCGTTAAGTAATTGCGGGTTATTGCGAGAAAAGGCTGTTACCTGCTGGCGTTTTTCAGAGTTTGTATTTCCATCAATTGTGATTTGATTTCAAAATATTCGCGTTAAAACAACAACCATCTTTCCTGCCTCATTGCGAAAAAGATGGTCAATTGTTTTGTTGATGTCTGGATATTTTGAAGTGTCCTCCAAAATTTACATTTATCTATTTTGAATTGGGCGAACTTCTACGCTGCCATCTTCATTAAGAATCGGACACCCTTTTGAAATTTCCACAGCATCGTTAATGTCTTTTGCATTTACGATTAAGTAGCCACCAACCATTTCATTTCCTTCAGCATACGAACCATCTGAAACTATTTTTTTTGAACCATTCACATGCTTGCCTGATACTTGAAGTGCATCGCCTCCAGCAAGAATTCCTTTTTCGGCAAGTCCTTGCATCCAATTGTCCCACATTTTAATGATGTCCATTGCGGCTTGTGAATTAGCGGTAGAAATATGAGTATTACCACCTCTGAAAATAAACATGAATTTTTCCATTTTGTTTTTTTTTAAATTGTTTTATTTACTTTTGTACTGCAAATATTCAATATATAAATTAATTTAACAAGTAGGACACTAAAACATAGTAAGTATGAAAAACAATACCAATATTGATAATCAATTAATTGAATCTAAAAAAACTTTTGTTTTTGATGAATATTCTTGTCCAGTAACTGCAACAATGAAAGTTTTGGGTGGAAAATGGAAACCTATTCTTATCAATGCAATCTACCATACGGCTCCAGCAAGGTTTGGCGAATTAAAACGTAGTGTAATAGGCATCACACAATCTATGCTTACACAACAGCTAAGAGAATTAGAAGACGATGGTATTATTAGCAGAAAAATTTATGCTCAGATACCGCCAAAGGTAGAATACACTTTAACTGAGTTTGGACTCACATTGGCACCCGTGATACAAACAATGGCAAATTGGGGTCTAGAATATAAATTGAATAAACAAAAAGTGTAGAACAAATAGAAAATTTCTTGGTAATTGTTTTTTTCTGTTTATGTTATTCTACTGTGGGTTGTGTCGCCCACTACGCTTGCAGGTAACGTTTTGCGACTTCAAGAAGTGGCGAACTTCGTAACCGCATATTTTCCACTAAGATAAAAATCCTTGCGAAACGTAAACGTGAACTTACAACAAAATTCGCAATTGCGAGAAACGGCTGTTAGCAGTAGTGTGAATTATTTTTGTTCGTCCATCTTTTTTGAAAAAATTGTTTTTACAAAGTTATAAAGTGGGACAAATAATATTGAAATAAATAGAAAATCTAATAATAATATCCAAGATCTTAAAGGTGTAATTAAATTATCTCTAAAACCAATAATTGACGAACACCAAAAATCGAAGTATTCTATACCAATTTTTGGATTTTTAATTTTATCTATTTTGAACTTTAAATTGTTTGAAAAATATTTATAACTTTCCATAACGGTTTCTCTTTTCGGTAGGCTTAAAATAAATGTTCCAGTATTTCGATTATAAATACTTAAGTAAGTTTCTGGCGCTCGTATTCCTGAAAATGAACGAATTGTAGTAGGAGACAATACAATAAAACTTTTATAAAAAACTAATTTATCATCATTTCTTGGTAAGTCATCTTTTTCCTTTTTAGTTTTAAATTCGTTATTTAACTGTTCATTTAATCTCAGGAATGTAGAATCTGTTATTGAGATATTTTCTTCATTTGTGTTTTTTAATAAACCAATGAATTGTGAATTATAGCTGAATGATAAGGGATTTTTTAAATAGATTTTGTAAAATATTATAGGTAAAATGCAAAACCATGCGCTTAGAGATATTAATAATAAATATTTAATTGCCTCTGTCGTTTTCAATAAATTAAGAAACTGTCCAATTAGAAAAAACGAGATTATATTGATAAGGTAAGCAAATAAGAATTGCTTTTGATAAAATTCGCTCTCTAAATCTATTATAATCAAAGGAAGTGTTACAAGAATAAAGACTAAAATTATATCAAATTTATTTTTTTTCATTATATTTTCAACAATCTTCATTTTTATACGCTTTAAACACATTACTGCTAACTTATATACATGTCTAATAAAACCAGACATAACGACCCAAAATCGGACAGATTGTTCTGACCCGCGTCAAGCTTTTGTTATTAAGCTAAAATAGACAATATATATTGTAAATCGTCAAAAAGAATCTCTATTTGTTGTGATGATTTTGTACTTACATGCGTGGAAACCATACTTAATGTGATGTTTTATTTTTTTGTGATAAAAAAATATTTTTTTATTAAATTATCACAAATCTGTGATAATATTTAATTTTTTTACAAAATTATCACAAAATGAATTACCACAAAAAAATGCAGTTATTTTTTACAACAACTGCATTTTCTAATAATCTAAGAATTCTAAAAATCTAACTTCTATTCCATATCTCTACCAAAACGGTCAAAACGTTTGTTGTAGCTGTTAAAGATTGCTTTTTCGGCATTGTAAAAAGCTGTGTCTTTATTGTCTTTCATAATAAGAAGCAAACCTCTGTATCTTTCTATGTCGGTTATAATATCGATAGCATTGTCGTTCTGTTCGCTCGCTTTTGTTTGGCTAAAATATCTTAGTTCATCTTGGTATTTTGCTGCTAGTTGTTTGAGCAAAGTACGTGCTTTTTGGGTTTCTCCTATTTTATAATATCCATCAGCAAAAGGATCGACCATACTGTAAAACTCATAATAATCTAAAGGAAGTTTGGTTAACGCTAATTCGATTATTTTTTTAGCTTTATCTTTTTTCCCTTCTGCAATTAACTGGTTCATTAACCTTGTTAGATGTGTACGATACGAAATGCTATTTTTTCTAGTCTCTGGATCGTGGTATATTTTTGTGCTTTCGCCATTACCCCAATCTAGTTTCATCATGATGTCATACATTTTATCGGCATCGATGCTTCCCATATCAAAGCCAGAGGCATCTTTGTCTAATGGTGTTCTTACAGGAACTAGTTTGTATATCATTCCGTTAAGCTGTAAGTATTCTTTCATCCAGATATAATCATCATCTGCAAAAGCACCTGGAGAAAAGTATATAGGACGTTTCCAGTTGTTGTTTCTTACAATATCTAACATCATGAGACGATTTTTGTATAAAGCGTCACCTTTTATATCAACATCAATATAAGGAACAATCGAATCATTGTATTTTGTACTTACAATTTTGTTTGCAATCACTGTGTTTTTATCGACAGGAATTCTAATTTTATTACTTGGATAAAACTGAATTTTCTGACCATTTTTCATTTCGATTAATGTTCTAGGATCATCGCTAGAAACAAAATCCATAAATTCTTTTACGTCGAGTCTTGCATCGGTTTTTTTATCAAAAATCAAGTAATCTCTTTTTCCGTCTACATAATCTTTGTGTGAAAACGAAATTGGAACGGGTTCCGAATCGTAAGCTTTGGCTTTCATTTGGTCTATATACCAGTCGGTCATTAGTAAACTGGTGTTTACAATACGAACATCGGTTCTATATCCCTCAATTTCTTGTAAGTACCAAATTGGGAAAGTATCATTATCACCAATGGTGAATAAAATGGCGTTCTTGTCGCAAGAATCTAAATAAGCTCTTGCCGATGAAACTGCCGTGTATTTCCCAGAACGATCGTGATCGTCCCAGTTTTGAGTTGCCATAAGTATTG
>NZ_JBDTQE010000114.1:0-4850 GCF_039932285.1 Flavobacterium sp. | reverse complement strand
TGTAAAAGATTTCGATAAAAAAAATGTGAAAACCATTTTTAAAAAAGGTGATCCAGTTTTAGTTTATCTCGGTTATGATGAAAATTTAATATTAGAGTTTGACGGTTTTATAAACGAAGTTTCAGCAGATATTCCAATAATTATCAAATGTGATGATTGGATGTATTTATTGAAAAAGCACCAAGTAAACATTTCAATGCGTTCGACACGATTAATTGATTTAATACGTACCATAGTTCCTTCTGGAATTGAAATTGATGTAGCCGACATCAATATTGGAACAAAAAGATTTCCAAATACAACGGCTGCTAAAGTGCTCGAAGAGTTACAGGGTATTAACATTTATAGTTATTTCAAAGGGCGAACGTTGGTAGTTGGCAAAATTTATACAGACGATACGGCAATGCCGGTTGTTTTTAATTTTAATCAAAATATTGTTGACCATCAACTGCAGTACAAAAATAAAGAAGATGTTTTAATAAAAATCAAAGGAGTCTCCACCTTACCCAACGGAAGAAAAATAACAGCCGAATTTGGCGATGATAAAGGTACAGAACAACATTTGTCCTATTACAACATAGCGGTGCAAGCCGAAGTTTTAAAATTGGTTAAAGCCGATTATGAAAAATTTAAAGTAGAAGGTTTTGAGGGGCATATAACTGCTTTTGGCGTGCCAAGTGTTCGCCACGGTATGAAAGCCAAATTGATAAGTAATGAATATCCTGATAGAAAAGGATTGTACTTTATTAAAAAAGTGGTTAAAACGTTTGACGATTCGCCAAAGTACCATCAAGAAATATACTTGGATAAAAAAGCAGAATAATGAGCAAAGGATTGTTAGAGTTTAAAAAATTGTTGTCAAATAAAATTAGTTCAAAAATACCAGTTCAAACGGAATGGGTAAAAGTGAGCGAAATAGATTGGGACAATAAAACAATGACGGCAATTGGTGAATTGAATGGTTTAGAATACCATGATGTGGTTTTAGGTATTGGATCATTTAATATAAAACCAAAATTGGACTCATTGGCATTGGTTGGTGCGATTCATAACGGAGAAGCGTGTTTTATGCTTTTGTGTGAAGAAATAGAAGTTATTGAAATAATTGACCAATCGGGTTTTAAATTCATTTTAAACGATGGTTTAATGACAATTAATGGACAAGAATTAGGCGGTTTAGTCGATGCAAAAGAATTGAAATTACAGTTAGATAAAAACACATTGATTTTAGAAAAAATTCAATTTGCTTTTCAAAACTGGGTGCCAGTTCCAAATGATGGAGGTGCTAGTTTAAAAACAGCTTCTTCTGTATTTATTGCATTACAAAAGGCAAATCTTTCTAATATAGAAAATCAAACAATTAAGCATGGAAAAGGCTAAAGATATTTTATTACATAACGACAATGATTTAGAAGTTGTAAATGGCGATTTTTTTATTGGCGAAAGTGAAATGCAGGAGGTTGGTATCATTTTGCAAATGAATCAAGGTGAATTAAAAAGCGATGCTTTGATAGGTGCAAATTTAGTAACAATGATTAGGAGCGGTTTTAACAAAGAAAAAATTGAAAGGCATATTGCAACACAAATGGAGTTGGACAGTAAAAATTTTGATGATATAAAACAAAAGATTAGTTATGGTAGAGTTGTTTAAAGATTACATCGGGCAAATTTTAATATTAATTTTTACAGCTTTTTCCACATGGTTTATAACTAAAAGAAAACAAAATGCAGATATAAATACTACCGAAATTGATAACGGTTCGAAAGTAGTTTCATTATATAAAGATGCGTTGGATGACTTGAGTACACGTTACGAAAAAAAGTACATTGACGTTGAAAACCAAGCAAAAAACATTGAAATTCTTTTTGTAAACAAAGAAAATTTATTAATGCAAGAAATCGATTACCATAAAAAACAAACAATTTTATATAAAAAAATGTACGATGATAAAGTTCGAGAGTTTAATAAATATAAAAAAGAACACCCGTAATGACTGTAAATGTAATTGAAGGACAATCACTAATTGATATTGCAGTTCGAGAATTTGGAACGCCTTTGCTATCGATAGAATTCGCAATTGCGAACAATATTTCAATAACCGATGATTTATTTCCTGGACAAAAATTAAACTTGATTCAGAGTGAATTAATTAATGTTGATTTAGCAAATTACTTTAAAAACAAAAAACAAAACATTGCGACAGCATTAAGCTCGGATTTAGCAATAGCATTACAAAATAAAGGAATCGGCACAATGATTATAGGAAACAATTTTCAAGTAGGATAAAATGGCAAGAACTGTAGAAGAGATACAAGTACAAATGTTAACAGGAATTGCTAATAATAGTGATTTAGTGGGTTTGAATAGTACAAGTAAAGTAGCTATTTATAGACTTATAGTGTTTATTGTGGCTATTGCCATTTGGACACTCGAAAAACTATTTGATACACATAGTTCACAAGTCGATGTAGCCATTTACGAAAATAAACCCGGCACGGCACGTTGGTATCGCAATATGAGTTTAGCCTATCAATTTGGGTTTAATCTTTTGACTGATGATGATCAATTTGATAATGCGGGATTTACAACCGACCAAATTGAAGCTTCTAAAATAGTGAAGTATTGCTCTGTAAAAGAATCGTTAGAATCAAGCCGATTAATTATAAAATTAGCTGGTGATGACGGTACAAATTTAATACCACTTACACCAACACAAATTGATAGTTTTAAATATTATATAAGCGAAGTGGCGTATGCAGGTGTAAAAACCCACTTCGTAAACAACCCAGCCGATAAGTTAAGGTTAACGATGCGCGTGTATCGCAATCCTTTAGTAATTGACGAAAACGGAAACAATATTTTAACAGGTGGGAAATCGGTCGAAATTGCCATAAAAAAATACATCAAGAATTTACCATTTGATGGCGAATTAGTCATTAATGATTTGATTGATTATTTGCGTGATGTGCCTGGTGTAGAAAATGCACATATCATTTCGGCAGCGACAAGCTATAAAGATTTAGTAACTGGCTTATATACTTCTTTTGCAACTATTGATGTAAAAACAATACCCGTTGCGGGTTATTTTGAAGTAGAAAACTTTAATAATATAACCTATGTGGTATAATGTAGATTACAACAAACTAGGGGTTTTATTACTACCTACTTTTTTGCGAAAGCCAAAAACTATAGCCTTTGTGACCGTCTTGATAGAGCCTATAAAAGACTTGCATTACACTTGGTTACAAAAACGCGATTTCGATTGGTACCGACTAAAACACAACGGGCAACTGTGCAAATTAAGAAAAGTTCTCAATGACAATTTAGACCCAAGTTTAAGACGAATTTATATAGACGAAGGCACGGCATTTCCTAGAGAATATATTTATACCCAAGCAGAAAACAAGCCTAAATATTTAGGAACATTTTATATAAAAAGTCAAGATGAATATGAAAATACAGGTGTTGATTTCATTGTATTTGTGCCGCAAAGTATTATAGACAGCAATATTTATCAATTAAAATATTTACTAAAATATTATAAACTCGCTGGGAAGCGATATATGATTCAATTGATATAATTATGAATATACAAAATTTTAACCAAAGCGGGGGTTTCCCTTTACAAACCGAAACACTCGACGAAATGCAAAAAGCCTACGAACTTTTTAATAAGTTCGGCGATTTAGCAGGAAACTTTGCTATTATTTCGGGTTGTGAGGTTACAGGTTCTTTAGTTTCTGATGGCGCGGTTTTTATAAATGGCGAACTTTTGGAATTTAGAGGCGGAAACATAGGAGACGATGTTATCATCGTACAAATAGCCACAGCGCAAGAGTTTGAAGATGGCAATGATAAAGACGTGATTTTTGTTAGATATGCCACTTTTGGTATTGGTATTACTTCTTTTCCATGGACTAATTTTAAACGTCCTAAAACAACGATTCAACTTACTGAGCAAAAAGCTGAACAAACATTAATAGATACATTAATAACAAGGATTACAGCATTAGAAGCTAGACCAATAGCGAATGTACCCATCGATGCTGTTTTAATTTGGGGAAAACCAGCTAATGAAATTCCAGTTGGCTGGATAGAATACCAGCCATTACGTGGTAAAACACCTATAGGTTTAGACCCAGATTATGATAGTAATACAAATGGGGATAATACCAATTATAACTTGCAAACGCTTGGTTATTCAGGCGGAAAAAGAGAACATTCAATTACTAAACCAGAAATGCCGAGTTATAAATTAACCAGAACTGTAGGTAATGAAACTGTTGCAGGCGGATCTAGTAATATTTGGTCCAATAATGCAGGTACTAGTTATACTGAAGAAATAGCTTCGGGAGGTCAAGACAAAGCACACACAAATATGTCACCATATAGAGTAGTTCACTTCATTCAATACAAAGGATAATGGCAATAGTAAATTTAATAACGATAAAAAACTGGTTTAAAACTGGTTTAAAACCCACACAACAGCAATTTTGGGATACTTGGGATTCTTTTTGGCATAAAGAGGATATGATTCCTATAGAAAAAATACAAGGAATTCAGGCTATTTATAACGCTGTTAATAATCATATAGCGGATCAAAACGCTCATGCTGCATTATTTGCTAAAACCAAAATTTATGCATTAGGTGAATTGCAAATTTTTAAACGTACTGGTACAAATCTAACAGCATTAGAAGTAAATGATTTCGTAAAAGGCATAATTCAAGGTATATACATAGAAGCCATTTATTTAGGTAATGATGAATCATTGTTGACTAGTTATGACATTATAAATCAAATCGAATTTGAAAATCCACCCGTATTAATAAATAGTGAAATTATAATAA
>NZ_JBDTQE010000113.1:0-5005 GCF_039932285.1 Flavobacterium sp. | reverse complement strand
AATACAAGAATATTTGGGATTTTCTGCTGGAAAATAACCCGCAAATGACGAAATATAATATTTATCACTTCCGCCATTTGTTCCATAACTTGCAGCAGCAGTTCCTGTTTTTCCAGCCATCGAAAAATCTTTAGAATACAATTTAGAAGCGGTCCCTTTTTTAACTACATTTTTCAAAATAGCCCTTACTTTTTTCAAAGTTTCGTCAGAACATATTTTTGGATTAATGACTTGTTTGTCATACTTCTTGATGGTTTTGTTCCATTCTTTAACTTCTTGCACAAAAATTGGTTTTACCATTTCCCCATTATTTGCAATCGCATTATACAAGGTCAATGTTTGTAATGGCGTTACAGAAACTCCGTACCCAAAAGCCATCCACGAAAGTGAAATCGCACTCCATTTTTTATCTGATGGTTCTGGAATAAATGGAATTCCTTCTCCTTTGAAAGGCAAACCAAGTGGTTTATTTAAACCTAAATTTACTATTCTATCTGTAAACTGCTTTGGATTTTTTTTGTAATTCTCATAAACTGCTTGCACCATAATCGTGTTAGAAGACACTTCAAAACCTCTAGCTAAAGATACTTTCCCATAACCGCCTTCATGAGAATCGCGAACTTTATGTCCATAATATGAGATTTCGCCACCTTTACTATCGTATACTTTACTGGTATCAATTTTATTATCGTCGATAAGCGCAATTAAATCAACCAATTTGAATGTAGAACCTGGTTCATGAGATTCTCCAACAGCATAATTGATGGTTTCATAATAAGATCCGTCTTTGTCTTTTCCTAAATTAGAAATAGCTTTGACCGCACCTGTTTTAGTTTCCATTACAACCACACAACCATGATCTGCATCATATTCCATTAATTGTTTCAGCAAAGCATGATGCGCAATATCCTGAATGTAAACATCTATTGTAGAAACAATATCATAACCATCTTGTGGCTCTACTTCATTGTTATCCCGAATAGGTTTCCATTGTCCTTGTGCAATTTTTTGTTTTAGGACTTTTCCGTCTTTACCATTTAGGTATTTCCCATACGCACCTTCTATTCCTACTGGCAACAATTTACCACTGTCGTCATAACGCTCATAACCAATTGTTCTTGCTGCAATTTTCCCAATAGGATGCTCGCGCACCGTTCTCTGCTCTGTAATCATACCTCCCTTATTGGGACCAAGATTAAACAACGGAAAGTTTTTAACCGCAGCATATTGTGTATAACTCAGGTCTTTTGCCAAAAGAAAATACCTGTTTTTATTGGCTCTAGCCTTTCTGAAATCATTCAAATAACTACTAGCAGATTTTTTTAATAAAACCGAAAGTGAATCCGATAAATCTTTAATATAAGTATCAAAATTCTCTTTACTTGGCGCCATGGCATCAAAACGAATGGTATATTTAGGAATTGAGGTCGCAAGCAAACTTCCGTCAGATGAATATACATTACCACGATTGGCAGGAATTATAAAGTTTTTGATAGATCTTTCTTTGGCTAATTTTCGATAATAGTCGCCTTCAACCCACTGTATATTAGTGAGCTTTACGCCTATTGCTGTTACCATAATTATAATAACTAAAGCAATTACGTAGATACGTTTTAAAATATTTCTATCTTCTATTGCCATATTTTATACCAAGGAGTTTTTTCTTTGATTACTTTTATTTTTTTTGGCGGTACTGATGAAGGTAAAATCCCTTTATCTACCATTTCTTCAGCCACAGTCGATTCCATTTTTATTTTCATTAATTCCGAACGTCTGTCTACAAACTCCGAACGCAATTCTTTAACATCATTTGTTAAATCAGCAATTTTGAAAATTTTTTTTTCGTAACTATGCGTGTTTGCAATCATGATTATAGCCAACAAAAGCAGAAACACAATGAATCGCCAGTTTTTTGTAGCGTCTTCATTGACAAGGAATCTTGCTTTTAATAAATTATAAACGTTGCCTTTCATTTTACTTTTTTTCTGCTATTCGGAGTTTTGCACTTCGCGCACGATTGTTTATTTTAATTTCTTCGTTTGATGGAATAATCATTTTTCCTATCAACTTGAAAGGAACTTCAAATCGTCCGAAAAAATCTTTTTCAGGTTCGCCTTCAAATAAGCCATTTTTCATAAATCTTTTTACCAATCTATCTTCTAATGAGTGATACGAAATAACACTTAATCTTCCTCCTTCGCCTAAAACTTCTAATGATTGTTCTAAAAATTCTTTCAAAACATCCATTTCTTGATTTACCTCAATACGAATGGATTGGTATATTTGAGCCAAAATTTTATGCGCTTTATTATTAGGTAAAAATCTTGCTAAAACTTGTTTTAAATCTTCGGTATTTACTATTTTTTCTTTTTCACGAGCTTCAATAATTGCTCTCGAAATCGCTAAAGCATTTCCTAATTCTCCATATTCAGAAAAAATACGACGCAGGTTTGTTTCGTCATATTCATTAACAATATGAAAAGCTGTCAAATCATTTTTCTTACTCATTCTCATATCTAACTCGGCATCAAAACGAGTAGAAAAACCTCTTTCGGGAACATCAAACTGATGAGAAGAAACACCTAAATCAGCAAGAATTCCATCTACTTTTTTAATTCCGTTAAAACGTAAGAATCTTTTTATGTATCTAAAGTTTTCTTGTATTAATGTGAATCTTTCATCTGGCAAAGCATTTTCCCAAGCATCTTCATCTTGATCGAAACCAAATAATTTTCCATCAGGACCAAGTCTTGACAAAATTTCTTTCGAATGTCCGCCACCACCAAAAGTTACATCTACATACACTCCGTCTGGCTTAATATTTAAACCATCAACCGTTTCTTTCAGCAAAACTGGATTATGATATTCCATTGTCATCGTCATTTACGTTACCCATTACCTCTTCTGCCAAATCTGCAAAATCTCCAACCGAATCATCAATCGCTTTTTCGTATAAATCTTTATCCCAAATTTCAATGATATTTACTGCCGATGACAATACGATATCTTTTGAAACCGAAGCAAAAACCGCTAAATCTTTTGGGATCAACAATCGTCCCGTCGCGTCAATCTCAATAACACGAACACCTGCGGTAAAACGACGAATAAAATCATTGTTTTTCTTTACAAAACGATTCAGCTTGTTAATTTTTTGCATCATCAAATTCCACTCTTGCATTGGATATAGTTCCAAACATTGCTGAAAAACCGAACGCTTCAAAACAAAGCCTTCTTGCAAAGACGTGTTCAGCTGCTTCTTCAAAGGGTTAGGCATCATGAGCCTTCCTTTAGAATCGACCTTACATTCATATGTTCCAACAATGGTATTCAAGTAGTTATGATTTTATATGATAGTTAGCAAATATAAATAATTATTTACCACCTTTTACCACAAAATACCACTTTGTTGATAAGTTTTAACTTTTTTGACATTAAACAAATGCAAAATCAGGAAGAATCAATATTTCTGACTTATTAACAAAAAAATGATGTTATAAAAAAGTACAAGATTTATATTTCGTATTTTAGTCCTATATTTGCACCTATTTAAAGACAAAACGATTACAAGGTGAATAACTTAAAGAAAGAAGGTAGATACGAATATTTTGAAGCTGGAGAAGGAACTCCTATTATTATTTTGCACGGATTAATGGGTGGCTTAAGTAATTTTGATGGTGTTGCTAATTATTTTCCTGCAAAAGGTTATAAAGTTGTTATTCCGCAATTACCACTTTACTCACAAAATATACTAAAAACCAATGTAAAAGCTTTCTCAAAATACGTTAAAGATTTTATCACGTATAAAGGTTTTGACAGGGTAATTCTTGTGGGAAATTCACTAGGAGGACACATTGCTTTATATTTTACAAAAATGTATCCCGAACGCGTTTCTGGACTTGTAATCACAGGAAGCTCAGGGCTTTATGAAAGCGCTATGGGTGACAGCTACCCTAAACGTGGTGATTACGAATACATTAGAAAAAAAGCAGAAGGTGTTTTTTACGACCCCGCTATTGCTACAAAAGAAATCATAGATGAAGTTTACGCTACCGTAAATGACAGAATAAAATTAATAAAAACGTTAACCATTGCTAAAAGTGCCATTCGTCATAATATGGCAAAAGATTTACCAAAAATGCATGTTCCTATAGGAATTATTTGGGGTAGAAATGACGCGGTAACACCTCCAAATGTTGCCGAAGAATTTCATAAACTGTTACCCAATTCGACCTTATATTGGATTGAGAAATGTGGTCACGCAGCGATGATGGAACACCCAGACGAATTTAACCGTTTGCTTGACGAATGGTTGACTACAAAAGCAGAGCATTAAAAACTGGCTTTGTCTTTAAAAAATAATTATCCTGCTATTTTAGCGTAACACCTATTAAATGAAAATTAATACTGCCGAATTTATTATAAGTAATTCAATTGTGAGTTTGTGTCCGCAAGAACGCTTGCCAGAATACGCTTTTATTGGACGATCTAACGTTGGGAAATCATCGTTAATAAACATGTTGACCAATCACAAAAATTTGGCAAAAACCTCTGGAAGACCAGGGAAGACACAATTAATAAATCATTTTAAGATAAATAACAACTGGTTTCTTGTTGATTTACCAGGTTATGGTTATGCCAAGGTTTCTAAAAAAACAAAAGAAGTATTCCAACAATTTATTACCGATTATTTCGAGAAAAGAGAACAACTCGTTTGTGCATTTGTACTGATTGATATTCGTCACGAAGCACAAACAATAGATTTAGAGTTTATCACTTACCTTGGTGAAATAGAAATGCCGTTTTGTATTGTTTTTACTAAAGCAGACAAAATTAGTAAAGGAAAAGTTGCCCAACACGTTGCAGCTTACAGAACAGCACTTTTAAAAAACAATTGGGAAGAAATGCCACATCACTTTGTGACTTCTGCAACAGAACACACAGGAAAAGAAAATCTTTTAAATTATATAGACGAAGTAAATCAGGAAATTTTTAAGGATAATGGATT
>NZ_JBDTQE010000112.1:0-5065 GCF_039932285.1 Flavobacterium sp. | reverse complement strand
ACCGATATGATTGCCGAGGCAGTTGTAGCGCGTAAACTAGAAACAACAGGACACGAAATTCTAAAATCCATCCACCCACACCCAACAATGAGTGAAGCAGTTATGGAAGCCGTTGCCGATGCTTACGGTGAAGTAATTCACTTGTAAAATTCAGTAGCAATTTACAAAATAAAATACAACAATCCGATTGGTACAAACCAGTCGGATTTTTTTATGGGCGTGCCCCTACTTCCACTCCGTTCCAGTAGCGTCAGGCTTTCGGCACTCGCTCTTTATGCTCCACTACGCTCCACACAAAGGAGCTCAAACAAACCCTCAATCCTTCACGCAAAACCAAACAATAAAATCAATTCTTTTTTACTCTAGAAATTGGCATTCGATAGTATTATTTCAATTAAAAATTCCTACATTTAAGACCGAAATTCTACTAATCATGAATTGGACAGCCAAACCCATCGTACACAAAGGAGAAAAGCGAATTGCAGTCTATTTTGAAAAAAATACCGACTTGATCTCTCGCATAAAAAAAATTGAGAATGCTCGATGGAGCCAACAAAAATTAGCGTGGCACATTCCAGATACAGAAGAAAATAGAATTCGGTTTAAAATTATCCCAATCGCTTATTCCTTTCCTTCAGAAGAAGGCATCGCACAAATAGAAAAATTCAAACAATGGATGCGCTCCAAACGCTACAGCGAGAGCACAATTGGTTCCTATAGTGAAGCCTTAAAATCCTTTCTCGTCTTTTACAGAGAGAAGCCCATTGCTGAAATTAATAAAGAAGATGTCATTATTTAC
Source organism: Flavobacterium sp. (assembly GCF_039932285.1). Taxonomy (GTDB): domain Bacteria; phylum Bacteroidota; class Bacteroidia; order Flavobacteriales; family Flavobacteriaceae; genus Flavobacterium. The sequence continues at coordinate 4,266 of NZ_JBDTQE010000112.1, read as the reverse complement.
AATAACGATTATTTGCTTAAGAATAAACTTTCTGCATCGTATCAAAACCAAATAGTAAATGCCATTAAATTATTTTTCACTATCATACAAGATTCAAAAATAGATATCAAAGAAATTCATCGTCCTAAAAATGCCAAAACATTACCAAACGTTTTAAGCAAAGAAGAAACCTTAAAACTCATCGATTTTACAACCAACCTAAAACACAAAACATTATTAGCCTTAATCTATTCGTCTGGACTCCGAATTAGTGAAGCCCTCAATATGAAACTCATAGATATTGACAGCCAACGAATGTTAATTCACGTAAAAAATGCGAAAGGCAAAAAAGATCGTTATACCTTATTATCTACAAAAGTATTAGCCTTGTTAAGAGAATATTATACAATTTACAAACCTAAAACTTTTATATTTGAAGGACAGAATAGCCCACAATATAGCAGTCGAAGTGCTCAGCAAGTCCTCCAACAATCGGCATTAAAAGCCGGAATTGAAAAACACATCAGTTTGCATACTTTACGCCATAGCTTTGCCACGCATTTATTAGAAAATGGTACCGATTTACGCTACATTCAAGACTTATTAGGACACAGCAGCCCAAAAACAACAATGATTTATACACATGTAAGTAGTGTATCACTAAAAAAAATAATTAATCCCTTTGATATGTAAGAAATAATTTTAAATTTGTAAAGAACAAACAAGAAAATAACCCGCAAGAAAATAGGCAAAAACTTGCGCCCATTGTTCCATATCGGAACAAAACAGGTCAAATTTATTCGCCTATATACTAGTTGGCAAACAGCTTGGAAAAACCGAAGTGTGAATAAAGATATAATGTTTTCATAAATAATAAAAATTAAAAAAATATGTATTCAAAATTAAAGGCTGAAAAACTAACTAAAGAATTTGATTACTTAAAAACTAAATCATATTTCCCATTTGGAGAAGAAGGACGTGAATTTAAAATTACAGACTTAAAAACTAGAGAACCTCGAATTTCTCATTTACAATCAGAAGTTTTAAAAAAGAAACACCCTGGAGATTATGAAAACAAACTTGCTGAAACAAAGGAAAAAAGTATAGAATGGAAAGTAATTGTAATTATTACTAACGAAACAGACAAAATTGAAGTTGAATTAGAAGAAGTTTTAAAAGTTTTAAAAATTAGACACGACATAAGTAAAATATTTAATTAAGTTATTTCATTTTTAATATTTTCTATTAACTGTTCAAAACTTGAATCATTAAGTATGCAATGAAATGTAGAATATATTTGTGTTTCAACTTTTTTTTGAATTGTTTGTACTTCTTCTAAAGAGTAACCTGAAAGTAACTTTAAAATCTCTATTGAAACTAAATCTAATTTATCGTATTGTGACATAATAATTGAATTTAAAAATGTGTTTCACTTGATAGCGGTGGAAACACGAAACCGAAAATAAAGCCGATTTGCCAACAGCGGTTTGCTGCAATTGCGAGAAATGTGCTAAAATCACGTTCATTTTCCGCAAGAACAATTATCTTAGCAGAAAATATTTTGTTACGAAGCTCGCAACTGACAGCAAGCCACAATCCGTTGGTGGCAAGCTTACCTAAAATCGTATAAAACAACCTTTTATGAACGAAAATGAAAAAATATTTTTTAACAATACCAATGTTTTAGAAATTCATTATTGGCTAAAAAATAATTCGCATAAAATGGACGCTCTAATTGAAAATAGATGCGAACACGAAGTTTTATACTTAATAAAAGAAATTGCAAAAACTTACTCTTTAAGTATTCTAATTGAAACCGAACCAACCGCAGAAGGTGGTTTAAGAAAATGGTTCACAATAGTATCGAAAGAAGAAAACAAAAAAGCAACAATTACAACTACGATTATTGTTGCCCTTATTACTGTTCTTTTAACAACTCCCATCGCAAAAGTTTCTGAAAAGCTAATTGATAAGCTTTTTGAAGATACGGAGATTAATGATATGCAAAAAGAAAAACTAAAATTAGAAATAGAAAAATTAAAAGAAGAAGCTGTAAAAAGAAATTCACAAATTGAGTCTAATAACATAATAAAGAAAAGAAAATCAAATTTTTATGAAAGTTTAGAGGGATATTCTGAAATTGAAAAAGTTTCTTTTTTATCTACAAACGAGGAAAAAGAAAATGTTTTTTTAGAAAGAACTGTTTTTAAAAATGAATTTAAAAACTTCATTTTAGTTACTGACGAGCTTTCTCCTATCGAAATCGAATCTGCTAATATTGAAATAATTTCACCAGTCTTAAAGAAAGGTAAATATAAATGGATGGGATATTTTAGTGGTGAACCGATAATTTTCAGTATGCAATCAAGTGAATTTAAGACAATAGTTCAAAATGGAGATATTGAATTTAAAAATGGTTCTTCTATTAATTGCTTTCTAAAAATCAAACGTCAAATAGATAACGAAGGAGTTGAAAAAATAATTGGTTATGAAGTTGTTAGAGTTAATCATTATTTTGAGAATGAGAAACCAATCGAAACTAAAGAAGGTAAAAAATATAGAAAAATTAAAGAAGCTGAAAAAAATCAAATGAACCTATTGGACGATTTAGGTTTAGCAATAAACGATAAATAAAAAGCCAGCCACCAACAGCCGTTTGGCGAGATTGGGGTTTTAGTGGAATTAGCGTTTTTTATCATATCTTCGTTTCGGCAGAAAATACTCTGCTTTAAAGTCCCCAACCTCGCCAAGCGCCAAGACGTTAGCTGTAATTTTAAAAAATCACGGTAGAAATGACAAATTCATATAAAAATTTTTATTGGATTACTACAATTGATAATCATGAAAATTGGTTTGTAGTCTCTTTTGATGAATACTTAGCCGAAAATTTTTTCATAAAAATGGAAGGCTATGATATCGAACTTGTTCATGCAAAAAAAGTTTGTAGTGTTATTATTGATGAAAATGAAGATGAATCATATTTTCCATCAGACGAAATGTTACTTCAAAATGGCTTTGAAATTATTAATAACGAAATTCCAAAAATCGTTTGGAAAGATGGAAAGAAATATTGTCAAGGCAACATACTCAATTCCATAATAATCGAAAAAAGTAAAAATAAATTAGGCTTATATATTATTGACACTCATAATTCAAATTTATACAAAATTGGAATTACGAAAAATATAACTCAACGTTTAAAACAATTTGAAACTGGAAATCCTTTTGAATTTACTCTAATTGATTTTTTTTTAACCGAAAATTGCAGAGAACTAGAAAGGTTAATACATAAAAAATTATTAAAAAATAAATATCGAAAAGAATGGTTTAAACTGAATACCGTGGAATTAAAAGAAATTGGCAATTTTGCTAGAAATTTTATTGGAAAGTCAAATTATCTTGATGAAATAGTTAGTCCGTTTTCAGAAATTAAAATTGAAGATGAACAACTCAATAATCACATTAAAGAAAACGATTTACCTTTCTAAAAAAAACTACAGCTAACAGCCGTTTGGCGAGATTGGGGTTTTAGGCTTAATTTAAAGATGGTTTTGTACTTGGAAAATTTGTGTTTAATGGAAAAATCTCGCATCTTTACTCCCCAACCTCGCCAAGCGCCAAGACGTTGGCAGTAATGTTAGAAAATCTCATGGACGAAGAAACTACTTATTTCGAAATAACAGAAAGCGGAGATTTTATCCGAATTGACCTAATTGGTCTAAATTATCCAAATGCGGAATTAGATTGGGACAGAAATTGGATAAGTGGAATTGTTAAAGTAAAAGCTGGCGTATTTTCTGGAGAATTCAAAGCAGATTTTATGACAGTTGATTTCTTTAGTTTCAAAAATGAATTAGTTAAACTTTATGACAATCTAAACGGAATTGCAACATTTCACACTTTAGAAAGTCAAGTTGAAATGAAAATTGTAGGAGATGGAATTGGACATCTAAATGCTGAATGCGTTGTAATGGATAACGCAGGAAATGGAAATAAACTAAAATTTGAAATTAGTTTTGACCAAACTCATGTTCCGAAAATATTGAACCAACTTGAAAAGATTGTAAACAAGTTTCCGAAAACTGGCGAACTGAAATAAAAAACACTACTGCCAACACACGTTTTGCGCTATTGCTAAATTTATGGTAGCCGGACGTTTTTCTTCCGCAAGAAATATTATCTTAGTGGAAAATATTCGGTTCCGAAGCTCGCAACAGTCGCAAAGCGCGGGAACGTTAGCAGTAATGGCACCGCAGAACGTAAATAAAAACCTGTAAATCAGATATT
>NZ_JBDTQE010000111.1:0-5513 GCF_039932285.1 Flavobacterium sp. | reverse complement strand
GCAACTGCATTAACTGATGCATTAAATCAATTTAATGCACCAGCAAGTGAAGCGGGTGTATTCGTTGATGCTTTAGCTAATGGTGCAAAATATGGCGCTGCAGAAATTCCACAAGTAACAGATGCTTTATTAAAGTTTGGATCTGTTGCTCGAAGTTCAAATATTTCAATAAAAGAAAGCACCGCATTAGTTGAATTATTAGCCGAAAATGGATTGAAAGGTGCTGATGCAGGTACTGCTTTAAGAAATGTATTATTGAAATTATCTGCACCAGATGCTTTGCCTAGAAAAGCTCAACAGGCAATAAAAGATTTAGGAATTTCATTTGAGTTTCTGAAAGATAAATCTATACCTATTCAACAAAAACTAGAAGCATTAAAACCAATTTTAAAAGACAATGCAAAATTGGTTGAGGTATTTGGATTAGAAAATACCGTTGCAGCTCAAAATATTATTGGTCATACAGAAAGGCTAAAGGAATTAACTATTAAAATGGGTGAGGTTGGAACTGCTGAAGAGCAAGCTATAAAAAGAAGTAATACTTTAGAGGGTTCTTTTGATAAATTAGGAAGTGCTTATGATAGTTTTATTCTGTCTTTAAGTGATAGAAACTCCCTTGGAACCGCATTAAAATTTGTTACTGATGAATTGACCTCTACTGTTGAAGGTTGGAGAAAAATATTCACTTCTAATGAAAAATTGAAAGAAGAAGAAATGGCTATACTTAGAAAAAAAGAAATTGATTCTATTTTAAAAAGTTATTCTGATACAAATAAATATAATGACGGACAATTAATTCTTGTAAAAAAAAGCAATAGTGAGCAAATTAAAAATAATGCAGAAAGAGTAAAATTATTAATTTCTCAAAACAAAGAAAATTTTTATTACACCAATCAAGAAGCTTTAAAACAAGGTGCTTTTTCCGATAAAACAGAAAAAGATTTGATTTCTTATAAAAAAAATACAGCTGAAATTTTACGTTTAAATAAAGAATCTAGAACTCTTATTAATAAAAATGATGGATTAGACAATTTATTAAATAGTAGAAAAATAGTAAAAAATAAAAATAATACTCCTAATTCTAATGAAGACTCCGATAATGATAAAAAAGCAGCTAAAGCAAAATTAGACTTACAAAAACAACTGAATGATTCTTTGTATGAATTGCAAAAACAACGTTTGGAACAAACTATAAAATTCAATGAAGAGATTGTTGCAGATGATTCTCAAAGTGACGAAATGCGTATTCAAGCGACTTACAATAGTCAACAAAAACAAAAGGATCTACTTCTTTTAACTAAAAAACATTTGCTTGATAATGATAAATTAACAGTAAATGATCGAATTAGAATTAATGAAGATTACTCTAGTAAATTAAAAGAATTAAAGAAAAAAAGTCAAAAAGAAATTGACAAAATTAATGAGTTTGATGAAGCTAGTTATCAAAAAAGTTTAGAAGATAAAATCTCTAAAAATAATGTTGCGATGAATTCGGAATTAGAAGTTGAAAACAGGAAGTTTCTGGCTCTTGGAGATTTAGAAAAGCAAAGTCAAAAAGATCGAGAAAATGCAATTGAAAATCATGAAAAAACAGTTTTTGATATTAAAAAGAAATATGCAATAAGTGCATTAAAGTTACAAATATCGAATTTAGAAACTGAATTAATAGCTAGTGATGCTTTACCTGAAAAAGAAAAATTGTCTTCTGAAAAAAGGCAAAAAATAGCTGAAACATTAACTAAAGCAAAACTAGATTTATCAGAAGAAGAGTTAAAAAACAATGATGATAAAAATAAAAAAACAGTTGATAAAGAAAAAATAACAGCAGAAAAGTTATTGGAAATTTCTCAAAGCCTAACAAGCGCTTTAAGTGATCTAGCTAATGCTATTTTTGAAAGAAAAATAACTAACATTAACGAAGAAATCACTAAAAATGATGAATACTACGCTAAGCAAATTGAATTAGCAGGTAATGATCAACGAAAAAAAGATATACTTCAAAAGGAGGCTGAGAAAAAACGTCAAGTATTAGAGAAAAAGAAACGTGAAGAGGAGCATAAACAAGCTGTTTTTAATAAAGCAGTTACTATTGCGCAAATAGCAATACAAACAGCATTATCTGTTATGAAAGGATTTGCAGATAGTGGATATGTTGGTGCAATTTTAGCTGGAGTTCTTGGTGCAATTTCATTAGCAACTGCAATCGCTACTCCAATACCTAAGTATAAAATGGGTCGTAAAGGCGGACCAGCTGAGATAGCTATGATTAATGATGGTGGAGTTCAAGAGGTTGTAACCGATGCATCTGGAAATAATGCAAGAACCACAACTAATAAAAATGCAATTGTCAGTTTGATGAAAGGGGATATTGTGCATAAGTCTATGGAAGATTATCAGAAATATATTAGAAATTCTATCCTGTCAAATGTAAATGCGCAAGCACGAAAAACGAGTGATTTTCAAGCTAAACAATATTTTGAAAATAGGCATGATAAAGAAATGCTTGAAGAACTTAAGAAAACCAATAAAGCACTTGAAAAACAAAAAACAGAGGTAAACTTGACAAATAAAATTGATATTGGTCACGAAATATGGAAGCTTGGTAATACAAATTGGAGTAAATAATATTTCAGAAAAAGGGAATTTAAACGTTCCCTTTTCTATAAGTAGAATCAAAATAGATAAAATTAAATTAATATTATGGAAAAACGAACAAAGACAGGAGGAAGGATTGCTGGAACTCCCAATAAAACCCCGTCAGAAACAAAGGAATTACTTAGAACTATTTTAGGTAAAGAAGTAGAAAAATTAGGTGTAATGTTGGCAAAATTAGAACCTCTAGAGCGTGTTAATGCAATAGCAAAGCTTTTGCCTTATATAATACCAAAACAAATTCAACAAGATATTTCTGTAATTACAAATGAAACTATGACTCCAGAACAGAGAGAGGCCCGAATTGAAGAATTAAAAAAACGATTAGAATAATTATTTATGATAACAGATGCAGAGTTACAAGAATTAGAATGTCTTTTGATTGCAAAGTATCGCGAAAAACAGTTTGATCCTATAATACATGACCAGGAAACCAATTTAGTTTACATTAAGGACAATGGTTTTGTTGATTTATTGAAATTGTATTTTCCTGAAAGATTTAGAATTGATAATTCCGATAATGTAGTAATGAGTTTGGATATTTTTCGAATATTGCAATCTCGATATTTTAGAGAAAATAAGACAGTTGTTTTAGTTCAGAAGTAATAAAAAAACCCTCTCATAGTTGGGAGGGTTAAAATAGAATTATTGTTTTTTCAATTCCCCGATTGGAATATATGCACCTTTTCTAAGTGTAAAAATAGTTTCTGTTTTAGTTGGTTTAGTAGATAGAAATAACTCTCGTACATCCACATTTAAAACGTCTGCTATTTTAATTAATAAGTCGGGTTTTGGAAAACTATTTCCTTGAACAATGTTTGAGATACTAGCTGGAGTTACTTCGACTTTTTCTGCTAATTCCTTTCCAGTTATGCCTTTTTCATACAATAATTCTTTTAGTCTTAAAATGTTCATGGCTTCATTATTTAGGTTTATACAAAGATAGTGAATTATAGTAATACTATAATTATTTTCAAAATAATTATAGTATTATTTATGTTGCATTATATTATTACTTATATTTACATCAAAATAATTATAGTAACACTAAATATTAAAAAAATTAATCAATAATAATTAAATTATGGTACTTACAGAAAATCAAGCAGAAGTTACTCCGAAAGGATTTTTAGAAAAAAGAGAGTTTAATTCATTCATGGTATTGGACACAACTAGCGTTGTATATTCAGACGATCATAAAGTGTTTGGTTATAGTATTGAGATATTGAATCTTATACGTGTTACGTTTATAGCAAACAAGATGTGTTTAGATTTTAAATCAAGTTTTTGCATTGATACAGATATTTATCATAAAGCAATAAACAACGTTTTAACTTACAAATCATTTTCAGATTCGGAACTTGAAAACTATTTTATAACTGAACAGAAAAAAGAAGAATTTTTAAAATTTTCATGTAGTTTATTCGATATTGAAAATAATTTTTACTTACCATACGAAGTTGACTATATCCTTTTAGGAATCAATATTGACCTTTATAACAATCTTGATGAAATCAAAAAAGAAGAGTTACATGAAAGTTATGGAGATATTGCATGTGATGTCAGATTAAAACAAATGAAAATTAAAGATTTTATTTTGAAAGCCAGAGAATTATTAGTTATAAACAGCGTAATGGATATTATTTCTGAATAATAAAAAATATTACAAGCATTTATTAATTAGAATGTCATGTGTTAAATAAGGTATTTTTAATTGTATTTAATTTTGACACCTAAATACTTGAATGTACCAAGGTGTAAACAAATATAAAACATCTTAATTTAAAACAAAGCACAATCAAATGATTGAGCCTTGATTTATATTTTGAATAGATTATATTTAGGGCATTCAAGTATTTAGGTGTCTTAATTTTATATTTGAACCAAAATATCTAAGAATAAAACTAAAAACTTGAACAAATTCTAAAATAAATATATTCAAAATGATTGCCGAAACCGCTTTTAATGTTATACAAGCTCTTTCTCCAGGAGAAAGGAAACGACTTTTAAAAATGTTGAATGTAGATGTTCAACCAGAAAAAGTTATAACAACTACATCAATTATTTCAGATGCACAATGCAGAGAAATGATAATCAAACAATTCAATAGATTTAGTAAACGATTTAAAGAAAAACAATCAATTTTAAAATAGAGCAAAAATGAAAATATTTGATGTAGTAATAAGCATTGCAATATTAATATTCGCTGTACGTTTTTTGTGGTATTATTTCAAAAGCAAACCTTCAGATAAATATCATAATGATAGTTGGAGAAAGAGAAAATAAAAAAGCGTACGATAATGTCGTACGCTTTACTTTTAAAATAAACTTTTAATCCTCCATATTAATTGTTTTACTTCGTCTAAATTTTTACATTGTTTTGTTTGAAGAATATAAACATTTAATGACCTATTCTGACGTTTTGTCAAAGGACATTTATATAATATTTCTTTTAAAAATTCAATAGTTTCATTTTTTAGATTTTCTGAATTAGAATTAATCAGAATCTCCAGTCTGCTTTTTAATAGTTGTCTGTTCATAATATTAAAATTTATAATTATTATTAAGACAAAGCACTGGATTAAGGTTTTAAAAAAATAGGACAAAAAAAAACGACCATTTATTGGTCATTTCTTTTAAATTAGCTATACACAGGCAAGTATAAAACCATAGCAAATATACTAATAATTAGATAATAATTTTTAGAGATTTAAAACGTCTTTATCACATAGAAAAAATGTTTTCAATTCAAATATCAACTAAATATCAACTAAAATAACTATAATGTGTTGATAGTCAAGCTTATTTGTGACCACGGCGGGATTTGAACCCGCACGCCCTTACGAGCACCAGCCCCTCAA
>NZ_JBDTQE010000110.1:0-5616 GCF_039932285.1 Flavobacterium sp. | reverse complement strand
TTTTTAGGTCATGAGCAATCCAAGAGGAAATATTACCCAAGGTTGTGGTTGGTGAAGCAAGTGTTCCTGTTTTTCCAGTTTCTAAAAATTCTTGATGGTGTTTTTCGAATAATTCGGTGGCACCACGTGAAGAACCGATATTGATTCCAAAAATATCGTTTACTGTCCAACCCGCATTTTTTACCGCCTGACGAGAAGCTAAAATGGCGTATAAAACGGAATTATCTAACGATTTGTATTTATTGTCTGATGCTTTTAGTTCTTCTACTAACTCTTGTAATTTTTCAGAAATAGAAGCTACTGGAATCGTTTGATTGCCGATTTGTTTTTCGGAAATCAATGACGTTTCTTTCAAGTATTCTGACCAAATTAATTCGGGTTGATTACCTAATGGTGAAAATGAAGAAAGGGCAGTTATGGCTATTTTTTTATTCAAAACACGATTTTTTTAGCCCTGATAGCAGTGAAAATCCTTTTCCTTTTTTCTTTAAAAAGGAAAAGATTGCAACGTATAGCAGGAACAGCTACAAATTTAAACTATTTCTAACGCTTCTTCGATAGTTTGATATACTTTTTGCAATTGTTCGTTTGTAATAATATAGGGTGGCAAAATATAAATTATACTTCCTACTGGGCGCATAATTACTCCTTTTTCGATAAAAAAATTATAGAGTTTGTTGCGAAGGTTTCCGTAATAAGATTCTTGATTATCGGTTTTTATTTCTAAGGCAAAAATTACCCCAAGAACTCGTGTTGTTTTTACTTTCTCATGCGTTTTAATATTTTCTTGAAATTGTAAATGTTGGTTGTTTACTCTTTTAATATTTTCTTGCATTTCATCGGATTTCAGCAATTGAATACTTGCCAAAGCTGCTGCACAACCTGTTGGATTTGCAGTAAATGTATGTCCGTGAAACAAGGCTTTATTTACATCATCATCATAAAAACCATCGAAAATTTCCTGCGTAAATGTCGTAATCGCCATAGGAATTGTCCCTCCCGTAAGTGCTTTAGACAAACACATCATGTCGGGTTTTTCTTCTAGATAATCGCAAGCGAATGTTTTTCCTGTTTTTCCAAAACCGGTCATGACTTCATCGGCAATGGTAAAAACTTGGTTGTTTTTGCAAAAATTAATCAGTTTATCCAATTCCGAAGCTTGATACATAACCATTCCTGCAGCCCCTTGAACTAATGGTTCGAAAATAAAAGCGGCGCAATCATATTCTTTTATGACTTGTGCCAAAGCGTCTAAACTTGCTTTTTCATTACCAATAGTTGGGACAGGAATTCTAATCACTTGAATTAATGATCCTTTGAATGCTTCGGTAAAAAATGAAATTCCGCTCGCCGCCATTGCTCCAAAAGTATCGCCATGAAAAGCATTTTCGAAAGCAATTATCGTGGTTCGCTTTTCGTTTTTATTGTAAAAATATTGCATCGCTACTTTTATAGCAATCTCAACCGCCGTCGAACCATTATCAGAAAAAAAGATTTTCTGTTGGTTATTGGGTAAAATTTCTATTAATTTTTCTGATACTAAAACAGCAGGTTCATGTGTGAATCCTCCGAACAATACATGCTCTAAAGTTGTGAGTTGTTTGTAAATCGCATCGGCAATAAACTGATTTGAATGTCCGTATGGATTAACCCACCAAGATGCAATCGCATCGATGTATTCTTTGTTGTTTTCGTCCCACAACAATGCGCCGCTTCCTTTTTTAATTGCTATTTCGGGTTGCGAAGTTTTGTGTTGCGTATATGGATGCCAATTGTGTTTTTGATCTCTTTCGGATAGTGTCATGATGCAAAGATAAAAGAAGCAAGAAACAAGAAGCAAGACTTTATGAAAAATTTATCTTGTTTCTTGCTTCTTTTATCTATTTAAAGGCTTGCTAAATTTTCTCTAAACATATCAGCATATTCTAAAATTACATTTTTATCGAAATAAGGTTCTTCGTTAATTCTTCCAATGAATTTTATTCCTGTTTTTAACAAAATAATTTCTTCCGTTGCTTTGTTTTCATTTCCATTAAAAATGATTCCAGCAATATTTATTTTTCTGTTTTGTAAAGCTTCAATTGTTAGTAAAGTGTGATTGATACTTCCTAAATAATGGCGAGAAACGACAATGACTTTATAATCTGGTTTTATTAAATCGATAACGCAATCTATATTGTTTAAGGGAACGAAAAGTCCGCCTGCTCCTTCAATTACGAGATGGTTTTTGGCTGAAGGTTCTATAATTTGATTTAAATCTATTGAAATACCGTCAATTTGTGCAGCCAGATGAGGACTTGCAGGCGTATTTAACCGATAACTATTCTCGTTAATTACGGTTTTATTATTGGATATGTAAGATTCGATTTTGTGACTATCGGAATGGTCTAAATCACCTGCTTGAATAGGTTTCCAATAATCAGCTTCTAATGATTCGACTACGATTGATGATGCGATGGTTTTCCCTACGTCGGTTCCAATTCCTGTTATAAATAGTTTCATTTTATAATTTTAAAACACAAAAGTACTCAACAAACGCAATACTTCCGATATTTCTTTTTTAGAATTATAACTATGCAAACAAATGCGCAATCTTTCTTGACCTTCTGGAACTGTAGGCGATAATATGGCTTTTACGTCAAATCCTTTTGCTTGAATTTGTTTGGCTATATTTTTTACGTTTTGATTTCCTGGAATAATTGCCGATTGTATTGCCGATTTGCTTCTAACAAACATTGGCTTTAACCCTAATATTTGCTTTTCTTGGTTAAAATGTATGATATTTTCTCGAAGTGTATCAATTTGTGTTTTGTCATTTTCTAATTGATTATAAGCCACTAAAATTGTAGCAACAGAATGTGGTGACAATCCGGTTGTATAAATAAAACTTCGAGCGAAATTGACCAGATAAGCCTTTAGATCTTGGCTTCCTATAATAGCTGCACCATGACAACCCAATCCTTTTCCGAAAGTCATAATTCTGGCAAAAACTTTATTTTGTAATTTTAATTCTTGTACTAATCCTTGTCCTTGGTTGCCAAAAACTCCTAAAGAATGTGCTTCATCTATCACTAGATTACAGTTGTGTTTTTCGGATAATTGTGTTAGTTCTTCTAAATTCGGACAATCGCCATCCATTGAGAAAACGCTTTCGGTAACGATGTAAATTTCTATTTCTTCCGAATGAAATTTTTGAATAAGTTTTTCTAAATCTTCAAAATCATTGTGATTGAATTTATAAGATTTGGCATTAGATAATTGAATCCCGTCGCGAATAGAAGCGTGACACAGTTCGTCATACAGAATAATATCATTGCGTTGCGCAACTGAACTAAAAAAACCAACATTAGCATCATAACCTGAATTGAAAATTAAAGCAGATTCTGATTGATGAAAATGTGCGATAAAATCTTCTGTAATTGGATATAAATTATGGTTTCCAGAAATAAGTCGTGAACCTGTTGCACCGTTTATTTTAATTTTTTCTCCTAAAAGATAGTCATGTGTTTTATCGAAAATTAGCTCAGAATGAGCAAATCCAAGGTAATCATTGGAAGTAAAATCGATTAAATTATTGGAAACAGGCAATTTTCGTAAAGCATTTACCTGAATTCTCCCTTTTAACTTACTTAATAAAGCTTGCGGAAATTGATTCATGATTCAAAGATAAACAACTTTTTAGTTTTCTTTTTTTATAAAAATTATTGTTTTTCATTTTTTTATTATTGTTTTTCAATAATTTTTATATATTTGCGGAAACAAATTAAACCAATCAAATGAAAAAATTAAATTTACTGAAGACTATAGTTGATTACGTCTGGTTTATGTCACTTATTGTCTATCCACTTATAATAATTGTTGCTATCATGTTCCTTATTGATAAAGACAGTATTGGATTACCTATAAAAATTTCTGGTAATGAAATAGCATTGGACACTTTATATGGTAAAATTGCTTTATTAATAAGCCTTGCAAATTTTGGTATAATCTTGTTTGCTTTATTCAATTTTAGAAAATTAATGTCGAATTTTAAAAATCGATTAATTTTTGAAACCGAAAGCTACTTACTTTTAAACAAAATTGGTCATTTGATTATTTATTCATCATTTATTTATCTTATTTCTGAAATTTTTGCTCGATTTTCTAAAAACATGGTTGCTGTAGAATTTGGTTTTGGACCATTTGTATACCTTTTGGCTTTAGGACTTTTCTTTGTTGTTTTGTCGGAAGTATTCAAAATTGGTAAAAGAATTAAAGAAGAAAATGAATTAACAATATAAGTTATGTCAATAATTGTAAATCTAGATGTGATGCTTGCTAAGCGCAAAATGCGATCGAATGAATTAGCAGATCGAATAGGTATAACAACCGCTAATTTATCGATATTGAAAACCGGAAAAGCTAAGGCTATTCGGTTTTCTACATTGGAGTTAATTTGTGATATATTAGAGTGTCAGCCGGGTGATATTATGGAATATAAAAAAGAACAATTGGAGATATAAATAAAGATTAAATTTATCAATAGTTTACAGTTAAATATCTTCCTTTTTTGTTACGTTACAACATATTTGAAGGTTACATTAGTTTTATTTGGTCTTTTAAGATAGTTGCTGCTATAAATAAATTCAGCTTTTCCTTTTGGACTAAAAATAGTTGTACTTAATTTTGTTTTTCTATAAACTTTTAGGATTTATCTCAAAACACCCTATTAGTGTCCTAGATAAAACAAAAAACCCACTCAATTGAGTGGGTTTTGTGGTACCTCCAGGGATCGAACCAGGGACACATGGATTTTCAGTCCATTGCTCTACCATCTGAGCTAAGGTACCGTCGCTTGTTGCGGGTGCAAATATAGAATGATTTTTCATTTATCCAAAACAAATTTTTAAAAAAATGTATTCGTACCTTTACAAAATCAATTTTATACAAATGGTTCTAATTATAGATGTAGGTAATACAAGAATTAAAAGCGCTGTTTTTGAACAGAATACGCTTGTTAAGGTATTTTTTTTTTCGAATGAGAATTTTAAAATTTCAATAAAAAATATTTTTGAAAGATTTGATAAAATAACCAATTTAGTGGTTTCTTCTGTTGGAAAACTAGAAAAAGAAGTTTTCGAATCGCTTTCAAATCAAGTGAAGATCAATTTTATTTCTCGAGAGAGTAATTTTCCTTTCCATAATAATTACATTTCTCCGAACACATTAGGAATAGATAGAATGGTTCTCTCTGCTGGAGCGGTTTTACAGTTTCCGAAACAGAACAGACTAGTAATTGATGCTGGAACTTGTGTAACTTATGATTTTGTTGATGATAAAGATGTTTATCATGGTGGTGCAATTTCTCCTGGTATTCGTTTGCGATATGAAGTAATGCATAATTATACCGCAAAATTACCTTTGTTAAGTATTGAAGAGCCAGAAAAAATAATTGGAAACTCCACAAATCAATCATTACACTCAGGAGTAATAAACGGGCTAACTTTTGAAATAGATGGTTATATAAACTCTCTAAAAAGCGAAAATGAAAACTTTATCATAATTTTAACTGGTGGAGACGCTAATTTTTTGGCTAAACGATTAAAAAATACCATATTTGCCAATTCAAATTTTCTT
>NZ_JBDTQE010000109.1:0-5993 GCF_039932285.1 Flavobacterium sp. | reverse complement strand
GTGCAATAAAAATACTAGCAAATGTCATGTACATCATACTTCCGTCAAGGTTAAAGGAATATCCTAGTGGCAACATAAATGAAACAATCTTATCTTTTACACCAAAACGTTCTAATTCCTCGGTTAGTTTAGGGAAAACAGCTTCTGAACTGGTTGTTCCGAAAGCAATTATTAATGGGCTTACGATATGTTTTAATAAAGTTTTCATTTTGTGTCCTAAAAACACAAATCCAATTAGCAATAGAAAAACCCATAAAGTAGAAATTCCTACCAAAAATGAACCAAAAAATTTAGCATACGTTAGCAAAAGATCATTTAAATCTCGAATAGCAAAAACTCCTGCAATAGCACCAAATACACCAATTGGAGCAAATTTCATTACATAGTTTACCATTTTAAGCACAATGTATGATGTCTTGTCTAAAGCATTGATAACTGGTTTTGTAAAATCTCCTAACGATGCCGCTGCCAATCCGAAGAAAATAGAAAAAATTACGATTTGTAATATTTCATTATTTGCCATGGCTTCGACAATACTTTTGGGAATAATGTGCTCTACAAAATTTTGAGCAGAGAAACTTTGTGTTTTTTCGGTTACTTCGACTGCGGTTGAAACATCAATATTAGAAAGTTGTAATCCTGTTCCTGGATGTAAAACATTTACCCAAAACATGCCTATTAATAAGGAAATAAATGAAGCAGTAAAAAACCAAGCCATTGCCTTTCCTCCTATTCGTCCAACTGATTTTATATCTCCTAATTTTGCAATTCCTACTACTAAAGTGGTAAATACTAATGGCGAAATTATCATTTGTACCAAACGTATAAAGACTGTTGCCAACATTTTTATGTAGCCACTAAATTCTTTGGCAGCTTCTTCTGAATAATTATTATGAATAAAAATGCCTAGAATAGCGCCCAAAATCATGGCTATTAGAATTTGAACGGTTAAGTTACTGAAAAGTGATTTTTTGGTTTCGATTTTAGATGCTGTTGAATTCATAGTTTATTGTTGAATGTTATTTGTTTTTTAGCCCTGATAGTAGTGGAAATCCTTTTTCTTGCTCCTTTAGCAAGAAAAAGATTGAAGAGCAAAGCTGGAATAGCTCCTAATGATTATTATATATTTTATTTAAAAGAAAAAAATCGGCAATTACAATGGCTGCCATCGCTTCGACAATGGGAACGGCGCGTGGCACAACGCACGGATCATGACGACCTTTGCCTTGTTGTTCGATAATTTCGTTTTTATTTGTGAGTACTTCTTGTTTTTGAATAAGTGTGGCAACGGGCTTGAAAGCGATGCGAAAATAAATGTCCATTCCGTTAGAAATGCCGCCCTGTATTCCGCCTGAGAGATTGGTTCTGGTTGTTCCGTCTTCGTTATAAGAGTCGTTGTGGTCGCTTCCTTTCATCTTGGCGCCACAAAATCCGCTACCAAATTCGAAACCTTTTACCGCATTTATAGAAAGCATTGCTTTTCCTAATTCGGCATGCAATTTATCAAATACTGGCTCTCCGAGACCTATTGGCACATTTTGTATAACGCAAGTGATGGTTCCGCCTACGGTATCTCCTTGTTTTTTTATTTCTTTGATATAGTTTTCCATTTTTTTGGCTGATGCCAAATCTGGACAACGAACCGCATTGCTTTCGGTTAACGAAAAATCTAACTCTTGGTACGGTTTGTCTATAAAAATTTCACCTACCGAAGATACAAAAGCATTTATTTTTATGTCTGGAATAACTTGTTTTGCCACTGCTCCCGCCACTACTCTACTGGCTGTTTCTCTAGCTGAACTTCGTCCGCCACCGCGATAATCCCGAATTCCGTATTTTTTTTCGTACACATAATCGGCATGACTCGGACGATAGGAGTCTTTTATATGTGAATAATCATCCGATTTTTGGTTTGTGTTAGGAATAATAAAACCTATTGGCGCTCCTGTGGTTTTTCCTTCAAAAATTCCTGATAGAAACTGTACTTCGTCTTCTTCTTTTCGTTGCGTAACTATAGTAGACTGCCCCGGCTTGCGGCGTTGCATTTCGAGTTGAATGGCTTCTAAGTCAAGTATTATATTTGGTGGACAACCATCGATAATTCCGCCCAAAGCTTCTCCGTGGGATTCGCCAAAAGTTGTGATTTTAAAAATGTTTCCGTAACTATTTCCTGCCATTACTTTTTGTTTGAAACAAATATAATCTAATCATTAAAACTTATAAAATAATATTAAGATTTAATTTTTTTTTTACTTAAATAAGCAACAAAAAATAAATTAGTGGCACAATAATTGACAGTTTATATACGTTAAATAAAAAAACAAATTATTATGAAAAAATTATTTATTGCCGCTTTAATGCTTACGGGGTTTGCATTTAGCACACAAGCACAAGAAAAAAATGCAATCGGAATTAGATTAGGTGACAATTCAGGTTTTGGAGGTGAAGTCTCATTCCAAACTGCTGTATCTAAAAACAATCGTATCGAATTAGACTTAGGTTTTAGAAATCAAGGTAATGTTTATTATGGCTACGGATATGGAAACAACTACAATTATGGTAAAGGTTATGGTCATAATGATGTTAAATTAGTTGGTCTATACCAATGGGTATTTGATATTAAAAATGGATTTAAATGGTATATAGGTCCTGGAGTTGGAGCTGGTATATACAGCTCGAAAAACTATTACAATCCTGTAATTGATCGATATGAAACTAAAAATGGTGCTTTTGGAGTTATTGCTGGAGATGTAGGAGTTGAGTATAACTTTAAATTTCCTTTGCAGCTTTCTTTTGATGTAAGACCTGAAATATACCTTAGCCCTGATTATATAGATGCTAGAGATAATAGTTTTGGCCCTGATTTAGGATTGAGTGCTAGATATAGATTCTAAAAAATAATTTATATCAAATTCAAATGAAAGGTTGATATAAAATTTTAGTTTTTAATAAAAAATTTAAAACATCTTTAATCTAAATTAGATTAAAGATGTTTTTGTTTTAGATTCTTCTAAAGCTTCTAGATATAATTTTTCGTATAAAGGAACTATTTTTTCTACCGAAAATTGTTTGGCAACTTCTAATGCATTTTTCTTAAATAGGTTTAAGTTATCTTCATCAGAAATTATTTTAAGTGCATTTTCAGCCATTTCTTTTACATCTCCTATATTACTTAAATATCCTGAAACACCATCTATATTTACCTCTGGCAAACCACCTGAATTACTTGAGATTACAGGAACGCTACAAGCCATAGCTTCTAGAGCTGCAAGACCAAAACTTTCGGTTTCTGATGGCAATAAAAATAAATCTGTTAAGGTCAAAATTTGATTTATTTCATTACTATTTCCAAAGAAAATTACTTTCTCTGTTATTCCTAATTTTTCACATAACTTTTCAGCTTTAGCTTTTTCTGGTCCATCGCCAACCATCATTAGTTTTGCAGGTATTTTTTGCTGAATTTTATAAAAAACTTTTACAACATCAGGAATATTTTTTACTTTTCTAAAATTACTAATATGCGTAATAATTCGCTCCTCCGGATTTGCCATCACAGAACGTTTACAAGGAATATTATCAATAATTTTATTTTCTAATTCGATAAAATTTGGAATCACTTCTATTTCATTTCTAATGTCAAAAAGTCTGAGCGTATCCTCTTTTAAACTTTGAGAAACAGATGTCACTTTGTCCGATTTATTAATGCTGAAGGTAACTGCCGTTTTGTAAAACGGATGGTTTCCAACCAAAGTAATATCAGTCCCGTGAAGTGTCGTAACCATTGGAATAGTGATTCCTTGATCTTTTAGCATTTGCTTTGCCATATAACCTGCATAGGCGTGAGGAATAGCATAATGCACATGTAACAAATCTATTTTATGTAGTTTGACCATATCTACCAATTTGCTCGACAAAGCCAACTCATATGGTTGATAATGAAATAAAGGATACTCTGGAACATTTACCTCATGGTAATGCACATTTGGGTTTAAAAGTGCTAAACGAACAGGTTGCCTGTAGGTAATAAAGTGTATTTCGTGACCACGATGTGCTAATTCTAAGCCTAATTCGGTGGCAACAACGCCACTTCCTCCAAAAGTTGGGTAACAAACGATTGCAATTTTCATGATTCGAAATTACAAAAAATAAAAAATTTTGTAAGCCATTTTAGACAAAATTAACTATTCTTTAATAATTGCGTCATAAATAATTTTTTGAATATCTTCTCTAATATTTTCTTTAGATAATTTATTTGGCGCATTTGAGTCAGGAAAAGTTCTGTTAGATAAGAAAACATATACAATTTCTGTTTCAGGATCTACCCAAGCCATAGTTCCTGTAAAACCAGTATGCCCAAAACTTGTTAATGAGGCACAACCACAGGTTGGTCCTGACGTCCCTGGCAATTGTGGTTTGTCGAGACCTAGTCCTCTCCTATTCCCTTCGGCACAAAAGTAACAGGTATTAAAATCGTTAAAAGTTTTTTCTGAAAAATATTGAATTCCACCATAATTTCCTTTCTGTAAATACATTTGCATCATTTTTGCAATATCTATTGAATTAGAAAAAACTCCTGCATGTCCAGCAACACCTCCTTGCATCGCTGCTGCCATGTCATGTACATATCCTTGAACTATTTGGTGACGAAAATAGGTGTCGTTTTCTGTAGGTGGAATCATGTCTAGATCAAATCTTTGAAGCGGATTATATAATGTACTACTCATTCCTAATCTAGAAAAAAAGTTTTCTTCTGCTAATACATCTAACGTTTTATGATGATGTGTCTCAAGATATTCTTTTAGCAATATGAAAGTAAAATCGCTGTATTTGTATTCTTTTTTAGGTAATAATTTACTGTCAATTATCTTTTTTATAATGGTGTCATTATAATCATTTCGTATATACAAATTTTCATCTACTTGTGTAGAGAAGTTTATTAAGTCTGTTTTTCTATAATAATTTGCTAATGGTTTTTTAGAAATTGAATCGATAGTTTTTTTATAAAATGGCTCCCAAGCTTGCAAACGAGCATAATGAGAAAGCAATTCTTTGAAAGTAATGGAATCTTTATTTGAATTTCTTGCTTTATGAACCATTTCACCAAGACGAGTATCTAAATTTATTTTTTTGTCATCATAATCTAACATTACATTAGGTAACGTTCCAATTATTTTAGATAATGAAGCTATATCATATATATCTGAGTTTTTTACTTTGATATCCTTTCTGTAAGTATGATAACCAAAAGACTTTTGATAAATTACTTTTCCTTTTCTAGCTACTAAAATTTGTGCTCCAGGTGTGATCCTATTTTCAATTGCTTTTAAAGCTATTTTATCTATTTCTGCTAATTTTTCTGAACTCATTCCTACACTTTCAGGTGTTGAAAAACCCAGTCTATTAATTCTTTGGGTAGATAATCCATCTCCAACTTTAAACAAATCACCAACCGAAACAGGCAATTTTCCTTTAGCTTCGATAGCACCAAAAATTAATTCGGCTGATACTTCCTGAGCAATATCTCCATTTTGATAGGAAACTATTATACTTTCAATATTATCAATATTCTTTAGCGATGACAGGATATAAGGTTTGGTGAATACATCTAAAATTACATCATTATTTTCTGCAATTTTATCAATTAATGCCAATTCAGTTGCCGTAAATTCATATTTTTTCCACCATGATTTATCCGAAACATGGTAACCTAAAATTACTTTATTGTATTTTTTTAATTCTTGATTTAAGCTGTCAATATTTTCATTAGAAACAACGGTAACATCAGCATATTTTTTTAGTGTTGTTAAAAAAGAATTTCCTGAATCATCACCCATTTTTACGTAAGCAATTTTTGTTTTCTCTAACTCATTAATAGGTAAAGTCTGATGATCATTTTTTGCAACTGTGATTGCATTTTCATATAACTTATACTGCAAAGAATTGCTATATGGTGTGTTAAGTTCTGAATATAAATGATTTATTTCTATTGGTTT
>NZ_JBDTQE010000108.1:0-6093 GCF_039932285.1 Flavobacterium sp. | reverse complement strand
TGAGGCTATTATGGCACACCGTTTTATTGGATATGAGCCTTACAAAGGAGAAATTTCTGGACGTAACAAAGGTTCATTAATCTCTATGGAAAAAGGAAAAGCAATTCCTTATTCTATCGATAAATTACAAGATCGTGGTAAATTTTTCGTTGAACCAAATGCTGAGATCTACGAAGGTCAGGTAATTGGAGAAAACTCTCGTGGTGATGATATGTGTGTAAACGTAACTAAAGAGAAAAAACAATCTAACGTTCGTTCTTCTGGAAATGATGAGAAAGCAAGGATTATTCCACCAATTATTTTCTCACTTGAAGAAGCTTTAGAGTACATTCAAAAAGATGAATATGTTGAGGTTACACCTAAATCTATTCGTTTAAGAAAAATTTATTTGACAGAAACTGATAGAAAAAGATTTAAAATCTAATTTAAAATCTTTTTAAATATTCAAAACCACTAACTTATGTTGGTGGTTTTTTTTAAGTCTGATTTTAAAATTTATTAATACCAAAACTAAATTTAACTAATCTTTACGGATGTCATACTCAAAGAACCGGCAAGCAAATTATCATTAAACAAAGTTAAATTATCGGTTTTATCTTGTAACCCTAAAGTATAAAGTAGAGGTAGGTAATGATCTGGAGTTGGAATTGCGAGTTGAAAAGAGCTATTTTGATTCTTATAGTTGATAAGTGGTTTGTAGTTGCCCTCAAGTAAATAGCTATTAATTGTTTCTTGAGCTTCAATTGCCCAGTCGTAACCATAATCAACTTTATTAAAGTTATTGAAATCGACTAATCGTAAATTATGAATAATATTTCCGCTACCAATAATCAAAATTCCTCTGTGGCGTAATAATTGTAATTTTTGAGCTAGTTCAAAATGATAATTCGCAGGTTTTGTATAATCTATACTTAATTGTATTACTGGTATGTTAGCTTCTGGATATAAATGTTTTATAACACTCCAAGCACCATGATCTAATCCCCATTTTTCATCTAATTCTACAAGTGTAGGACTTAAAAGATGTTTGGTTTCTTTTGCTAATTCTGGACTTCCTTTTGCAGGATATTGTACAGCAAATAATGCTGAAGGAAAACCACCAAAATCATGAATGGTAGGAGGAAACTCCATAGCTGTAACTTTTGTTCCTTTTGTGAACCAATGTGCTGATATGCACAAAATAGCATTTGGTTTTGGCAATGTTTTGGCAATGTTTCTAAATCCAGCTACAAACTGATTTTCTTCGATAGCATTCATAGGATTACCATGACCTAAAAACAAAATAGGCATTTTCGGGGTTAATGAAAACTGACTAGAAATAGTATTTAAATCGTTTAAATTCATTCAATTATTTGATTATAATCTCATATTTATCTAACAATCCTTTTATGTTTTCTGAAGAAAAAATGGCTTTCTTGAGTTTTGTCTTTTCAGGATCTATAGAAAAGAAATAACTGGAATAAAAATCGGTTTTATTGGCAATTGCATCGCTAAAAACAGCCAAATGTAAATTACAATTATCAAATAAGGCTTCGGTAAGATCGGACTGCATAAAATCGACAGAAACCATACTACAATCTACAAATGAGATTCCTCTTAATTTTAGATCATAAAACTGAACATAATCTAGCTTACAATTTTTGAAATTAAATTCGTAAATAATTTGTTCCGTCATCGCAAAATTTACAGAAGTAAAATCACAATCATTGAATTGTACATTTCTCAAACCTACATGACCAATTTTTGCTTCTTTAAAGTTACAAAAATTGAAAGTACAATCCACAAAATGCACGCCTGTAAAGTTACAAGCTGTTAAATCACAATGATTAAAAACACAATTTTCGTATTCTTTTTGTGCAATTTCGTATTTAGAAAATATGCTGTTTTTGTATTCTTTGTCGTAAATATAATCGGTACTCATTATTTTTAATTTGTGGGCAAATATAATCTAAACTTGTTCGGCTATTTGTTTCAATTTCTCTAAATTGATTGGTTTGCTCAAAAAATCTTTAACACATTCGTATTTTTTTGCTTTCATTTTATCATCAATTGCAATAGATGAACTGGCAATATAAACCGTACTTTCTTTCTTTCTTTCTTTTTCTAATTTACAAAATTCATCAAGAAATTCCCATCCATCCATTTCGGGCATTTCTATATCAAGAAGCAGAATATCAGGTAAAGAGGAAGCGGATTCAAAATAAATTAAGGCCTCATTCCCGTTATTAAATTCAATAGTTTCACTATAAAGTTTGGTTTTTTGAATCAACTTTTTAGTAATTAATTTGTATATAGGATCATCATCAATGATGCAAATTATCTTTTGGAGCATTATTAAAATATATTTTAAAAGTTGTACCTAAATTTATATTGCTTTCTACTTCTATTTTACCTTTCAAAGTATCAATTTGATTTTTTGTAATAAAAAGCCCAATTCCTCTTGATTCTGGGTTATTAGTAAATGTCTTATATAAACCAAATAATTTTTTTTCGTTTTTCTTTAAATCAATACCAATACCATTGTCTTTAATTTCAAGTATTTGATAATTGTTTTCTGTATATGTTTTAAGTTCAATTTCTGGTTTTCGGTCTGGATGTTTGTATCGAATAGCGTTTGATATAAAATTGAGTAAAATACTTTCTAGATAAGCTGGATTAAAGTTTACTGTTGCATTATTTGAAATTGTATTTGTTATAACGACTTCTTTTTTAATAATTTGATTTCGTAAAACTTCTATTGTTTTATTAACATATTTATTGAGATTTAATTTTTCAATAATAGGATTTATATCCATTTGTATAGAAACAACCTCATTTAGGTTATTCATAGTTTGGTTTAATGTTTCAGAAACCGATTTTAGTAAAACTAATAATTCATCTCGTTCTTCTTGGTCTTCACTTATTTCAATCAAACTAATTAAGGATTGAATGTTACTAGTATGTGCTCGTAAATTATGTGAAACAATATGCGAAAAATTTAATAATCGTTTGTTTTGTTCTGTGACTAATATTAAAGAATTATTCAAATCAATTTCAAATTGTTTCGATTTTGTGGTGTCAATTAAGATTCCTCTAAATTTAATTATATTTTCACTTTCATTATAAATACTCACAATATCACGAACCCAAACGATACTACCGTTTTTAGCAATCATGCGATATTCGTAATCAAATGGTTTTTTGTCACGCGCATACTTAGTAGTGTATTCAACGACCCAATCTCTGTCTTCGGGATGAATTATTTTTCTCCAAAAATACTCATCTGCAATCCATTCTTCAGGAGTGTATCCTAAAATGGCTTCCGATTTTTTACTGATATAAGTAACTCCTGGTTCTTCCGAATTGCCTTCCCAGACAATACCATCAATACTATCTATTAAATCTTTAATTTTTTGTTGTGATTCTTGTACTTGTCTTTCAGATTCTTTTCTTCCTGAAATATCTTCAACAATAGCAATATGATTGTTTGATTTTTCATTTTTTCCCCATAATGAAGAAATCGTTATGTTTATCCAAATGATTTTTCCGTTTTTGTGAAAATATCTTTTTTCCATAGAATACTGACTGATTTGTCCATTTCTCAGTTTTTGCATATTCAATAAATCTTCATCCAAATCATCTGGATGTGTAATCATCGTAAAATTCATTTTCTTTATTTCCTCTTGATCATAGCCAATGAGTTTACAAAATTTATCATTTGCATCAATAAAAGTACCATCAATAGAATTTGTATGTACAATTCCTAAACCAGCATGTTCAAAAATGGATTTGAACAAGAATTCTCTCTGAATTATTTTTTTTGTTTGTAACTTAAGTAGCTGTTGTAATTCAGAAGGCTTTTTAAGTAAGGTTGTAACAAAAAGGCCACAGAGTAAACTTAATAAAAAAGCAATTACCATAACTGGGAAAAAGCCTAATAAATAATTTTGTTCTTTAGAAATGATGTAGAGAACCCAATCGCCCTCTGGAATTTCTGTTTTTTCAAATGATTTATCAAATATTGGAGATTTATTTTCCAAAAAAAACTCTTCAATATTTGTTATTGGATTTTTTTTTGAAAATTGAAAATAGTACTTATTGCTTTTAAAAGACCCAATTCCTGTAGATTTTATGAGGGTTTTAAATTTTACTATTACAGCAGAAAATCCCCAAAACTGGCCTTTTTTAAATATAGGTAAACGTCCAACAACTCCCAAACCTCCTTGTTTTAACTCGACGGGGCCAGAAAAATAAACGGACTTTGTTTTAATAGCTTTTAAAACAGCTTGACGATGTAAAGGGCTGTGAAGTATATCAAAATTCATAGCAGCTTCATTGCCCTTTAATGGGTAAGTGTATTTTATTACCCCATTAGGAACTAACTGTACAGCGTCAATATAATTGTTGCTCTTAATAATTTGTTTGGCAACTTGTTCAAAATCTTTAGGATTTCCATTATCGTCAATAGTTAATGCTAAAGTAATTGTGGCGGCATAATTACTTTTTAAGTTTTGCTCAATATTTTTTTTAACAACAGCTAAAATACTTTGCATTTCGTGTTGCTCATTTTGCTTTGAAGCTTGATATTTAAAAAAGAAAATAATACTAAAAAAAGAGAATAAACATATAAAAACAATAAGTCCAGAGGTCTTAGGACGTGATAAGAACCAACTAATTAGATCTGCTATTTTCTTTTCGATACTCACAAAATGTTTTTAGTATACAAATATAACTAAAAATCAGACAAATAGGGAATTGTTTAAAAGAGATTAAAATTAAAAACAGGTATAATTGGTAAGCTTATTTAGAGAAAAATAAACTCTTATAATAGAATAATTGTACAAATTTTAAAATAAAAAACTCTCAAACCTTACTATAATTTGGGTATGAGAGTTTTAATTTGTGACCTCGACTGGATTCAAACCAGTAACCTCTTGAGCCGTAATCAAGTGCGCTATTCAGTTGCGCCACGAGGCCTTTTTTTGTGAGTGCAAATATAGTTATTATAATTAAACCTGCAAATATGTTTTAAAAAAATACTAAAATTAATTACCTAATGCTTTTTTTGTTACAAAGTAACGATAACCAATAATTGCCATTTGCCATTTTTTTGCCTTGGCTAAATCTAGTCTTTGTTTAGAGAAACTAGGAAGTAAAATTTTGTTTATTTGTGCTAGAGTTTTGTACATGGTGATTTTTTTGCAAAGATAAATCTAATTTTAATAAATTAAGCTTCATAAAAATTAATTATGATTTTGTATAACTTAGATTGAAACAAAAAGCAGGAGAATGTTTCCTAAAAAAGAACTGTTTCTTGCTTCTAATAATAAGTTGCACAACTGTTTGTGATTACAAAAAAAACAATTACTTTTGCAGTCCAAAATGCAGAGTAGGGTTTCATTTGGGAATTAAATAATTTATGTAAAACACTTTTGTTTTTCTATCGCGTAAAGAAACTCACGAAAAACAAAATACAAATTTTTATCAGCATGTCTGAAACATTAAAATCACAAGAACAGTTTTTAGCAGATTTTAACTGGCACAATTATTCTGAAGGAATAGATCCAGTTGATGCAGCAAACTTAAGAGAATTCGAAGAATTAGTAGCAAAAACATTTATCGCAACAGACCAAGAAGAAGTTGTAGAAGGTGTAGTTGTTAGAATTACTGACAGAGACGTTATCGTTGATATCAACGCTAAATCTGAAGGAGTTATTTCTTTGAACGAATTCCGTTACAATCCATCACTTAAAGTAGGTGATAAAGTTGAAGTTTTAATCGACATTCGTGAAGACAAAACTGGACAACTTGTTTTATCTCACAGAAAAGCGCGTACTATCAAAGCATGGGATAGAGTTATTTCTGCAAATGAAACTGGAGAAATTGTAAACGGTTTTGTAAAATGTAGAACTAAAGGTGGTATGATCGTTGACGTTTTTGGTATTGAAGCTTTCTTACCAGGATCTCAAATCGATGTGAAACCAATTAGAGATTACGATCAGTATGTAAACAAAATGATGGAATTTAAAGTTGTGAAAATCAACCACGAATTCAAAAATGTTGTTGTTTCTCATAAAGCGCTTATTGAAGCGGATATCGAAGTTCAGAAAAAAG
>NZ_JBDTQE010000107.1:0-6200 GCF_039932285.1 Flavobacterium sp. | reverse complement strand
CCTATCCAAATCGGATAGGGTTTTTTGTTTGAAATATTTTGTGATTTCATAAATAAATATATTCGTTAAAAAATAAAAACCGTTTATTTTTTAGTTTGTTTGATAAAAAATGTTTTAGTTCCGCAACTAAAGCATTTTTTATTGATAGCTATGTTTCTTCGCGTGAGGGATAAAAGCGCAAATCCTTTTCTTTTTTCCTTTGAAAATGAAAAGATTGTAGCGGATAGCGCGACCCGAAGTTTTTACGAAGGGACACGCCCAAAATAGATTGATTAAATAACTTTTCCTTCGATAAAAATCTTTTCTATAAGATTGCTAGTAAACGAATAAGCCATTTCGTAATAGGTGGTTAGTGGTTTTGTAATTATAATATTGGCATTTTTTCCTTTTGTAATACTTCCGTGAGTTTGGAAAATTCCCATAGCATAAGCGCCATTTATTGTTGCTGCATTTATAGCTTCTTCAGGAGTCATTTTCATTTTTATACAGGCAGTTGCCACTACAAAGTTCATGTTTCCTGATGGTGTAGTTCCTGGATTATAATCGGTGGCGAGTGCAAGCGGTAAACCTGCATCAATCATTTTTCGTGCGGGTGTATAGGGAATACTAATAAAATAGGAACAACTAGGTAATGCAACTGGCATAGTTTTGCTTCCTTTTAGGTCTTCAATATCTTCATCGGTTACAATCTCTAGATGATCGACAGAAAGTGCGTCATATTTTACACAAGCTTTAATTCCGTTGATGGCTGTAAACTGATTGACATGAATTTTAGGAATCAATCCATATTTTTTTCCTGCTTCCATAATTCTTTCGGTTTCTTGTACCGAAAAATAACCAGTTTCTAAGAAAGTATCAATATAATCTGCTAATTTTTCTGCTGCAATTTTCGGCAACATTTCATTAATAATCAAATCGATATATGCCGAATGATTTTCTTTGTATTCGCTAGGAAATGCGTGTGCGCCAAGAAAAGTAGCTTTTATTTTTATAGGATAATTTGCGGCTAATTTTTTGATTACTCGAAGCATTTTTAGTTCACCATCAACCGTAAGTCCGTAACCAGATTTTATTTCGACCGCTCCAGTTCCTTGCTGCATGATTTCTTCTAAACGAATTTTTGATTGATTGTAAATTTCTTCTTCAGAAGTTTCGTTTAGTTTTTTAGCAGAATTTAAGATTCCACCACCACGATTGGCAATTTCTTCATAACTCAAACCATTTATTCGATCTACAAATTCTTGAATTCGATTTCCTGCATATACAATATGTGTATGGCTATCGCACCAAGTAGGTAAAACTATTTTTCCTGTTGCATCAATAGTTTGGTCAGCTTCAATATTGGGACAATTTGACATCGAACCAAAATCTGCAATTAGATTGTTCTCTATTAATAAAAAAGCATTGTCAATTTTGGGTAAAATTCCCATTTCGGTACCAGAAACTTTATCGATATGATTCTCTCGAACTTGAAGTAACTCTTTTATATTGATGATTAATGTCTTCATTAGAAAATAATTTTTGTAAAAATAATCTTTGATTTTTAAAAACGGCTATCTTTATATCAAATTATTATAAGGTGCGAAAAATAAAATACAAAAAAGGGAAAAAAGTCGTTCCTACATTTTTAGAATATACAGGATCTCATAAAAAGGTTGCTACCGAAATGCAATTATTTGTATATGACAGTGAAAATTTGACAGAATGCGCAGATCATAAATGCCAAGATTTACTTTCTATAATCGATTTTAATAAAGTAAATTGGTTAAATATTCATGGGTTAAATGAAATCTCGGTTATAAAAGATGTTGGTGATTTCCTGATGGTTGATAATTTTATGTTGGGGGATATTTTAAACACTACAAAACGAACCAAACTAGACGAATCTCATGATGTTTTATTCTTTAATGTCAAATCATTATTGCCAATAGGAAATACAGATAATATAAATGTTGAGCAAATAAGTTTTTTGCTTAAAAACGGAATTTTATCTTCTTTTCAGGAAAAAAAGAGTGATTTTTTTGCTCATATTAGACAAAGAATACGAACTCATTCAGGAATTGTAAGAGAGAAAAGAGCAGATTATTTGCTGTATTTGTTGCTAGATGCCATTATGGAAAATTTCTATGTTACTATAGAAAACGAAGAAGATAGGGTAGAAGTACTAATTAATTTATCTAAAACGAGTACTAAACCAGAAATTTTAGAACAAATAGAAAAACATCGAGATAATTTTAATTTTTTGAAGAGATCGATAATTCCTTTGCGAGATTCTTTATACTCTATAAAAAGTATGAAAGACGATAATGTTTTTAATGCTATTGAAAAAGAAAATTATAGCTTTTTTGACCGTTTGCATCAAAAATGTTTAGAACTTTTAGAGCAAATAGAATATGATATTACTACGTTAGATAGTGCTTCGAATTTCTATTTTTCGGCACAAAGTCATAAGATGAATGAGATTATGAAAACCCTAACTGTTGTTTCTGTTTTCTTTATGCCACTCACATTTGTAGTTGGAGTTTACGGAATGAATTTTGAAAACATGCCGGAATTACATTGGAAATATGGTTATTTTGTTATTTTAGGATTGATGTTTATTTTACTGTTAGGTATGATTTATTATTTTAAAAAGAAGAAATGGTATTAAAATTTAGTTAAACAAGATTTTATGAAATGGGAAGCAAAAATAATTAAGCACAAAAACCAGAATCGAATTGCAGTTTTGTTCGAAAAAGAAGCAACTTTAATTAATAGAATAAAGCAACTTGAGGGTAGTAAATGGAGTCAATCTTTACAACTTTGGCATTTACCAGATACGGAAGCTTATCGAATTCAATTTAAGATTTCGGCGATAATAGGAAAGTCTGTTTTATCACATATTACGATTCAAAATCAAGAAATTTTGAATCGTTTTATACAAGAAATACAATTAAAATGCTATAGTCCTTTAACATTAAAAACTTATCGAAATGAGTTTGGTTCATTTTTGTATTATCTAAATGAAATACCAGTAAACGAATGTAGTGTAGAAAAAATTAGAGATTATATTTTATATTCTATAAATGAAATGAAATTATCTGAGGCTACTATTCATAGTAGAATTAATGCTATAAAATTTTATTATGAACAAGTATTAAAAAGAGAACGCTTTTTAATTGAAATTCCACGACCTAAAAAGCCTAATAAGCTACCTAGAGTAATCGCTACCAGTGATATAAAAAAAATATTTGAGTCTACTCCTAATTTGAAACATAATACGATGCTTAAACTTTGTTACGGATTGGGATTACGAGTATCTGAAATTATAAATCTAAAAATCGTTGATATAGATAGCAAAGTTATGCAGGTCTTTATAGAACGAGCTAAGGGTAAAAAAGATCGTTATGCAAATCTTCCTGTAAGTATATTACAACAACTTAGGCTATATTTTATTGAGTACAGGCCAAGTGTCTACTTATTTGAAGGTCAATTTGGCGGAAAATATAGTAGTCGCAGTGTGCAGCAGGTTTTTAGAAATTCACAGCAAAAAGCAAAAATAAATAAAATATTAGGAATACACAGTTTGAGACATAGCTTTGCTACGCATTTATTAGAACAAGGAACAGATATAAGATTTATTCAAGAACTTTTAGGTCATAATGATATTAGAACAACCTTAATTTACACTCAAGTAAGTGACAAAAATATTCGAAAAATTATAAGCCCATTAGATACTTTGTGATAAAAATGATTAGATTTGTTAGAGTAAGTATTTTAATTTAGAAAACACAAAAATACGCATTGCGTATTTTTGTGTTTTCTAAATTAAAATACTGATAATAAGATTTTTAAGTATGCGTATCTTTTTTGAGTTGCGTATATTTTTAAGTTGGGGGACAGCTTGAGAAACAGAAATACCGAAAATATGTTTGATAATATTAACGAATTAATCGAAATCAATTTAAAACTGCTAAACCAATCTTCTACAAAATCTTTGTGGAGAATGGACTTTAGAGATGATAAAGGTTTTGAATTAAATAACTCTGAAAAATTCGCAGATATAATGCAAGAACGTGGATTAATTAATTTTGAACCTGCGCAACGTTTTAGATGTGATTTAACAGAGCTTGGACGTGAAATATTTAAACACGGTGGTTGGTTAAAAAAGTTAGAACTTGATGGTAAAAGCAAAGAAGCCGAACTAAAAAAAGCCGAACTAAAAGATACTTTAGAAATTGAACTTAAAACTTTACAAAAAGAAAGCCTTGAATACCAAATAACAATCCGCAAACAAACAGATAGAATTAGAAATTTAGAAGAACAAATAAAACTCATAAGCCTTGTGAAATTATATTGGTGGTTCATTATTTTTTGCATATCCATTGGAGTATTTCTAAAAGTTCTTTCGGACAAAATGCAAGAGATAATATAACCAACGCCCCTATCCAAGCACAAAATAACCGAGAAGCGTTGCTGATTTTTATTAAATTTTGATTTTCAGGATTAAACATATTAAATAATTTAAAATATTTTCACTTGATAAGGTGGAAAACTAACCTTTAAAAATAAAAAGAATGGAAGTTATTATTGGACTTGTAATTATTGTTGCATTTGTGTTTTTAATGAGAGCATTTGGTGCTTGGATGTTAAGAATTGACGACGTAATTTTTTACCAAAAAGAAATATTGAGAGAACTTAAAAACAATAATTCAAAACCAAAAAAAGTTGAGTTCGATGATAATGACGAAACCGAAAACATTGAAATGGATTCAGAAGTAGTGAAAGCGTTGAGAAAAGCAAACCAATTAAAAAAATAAAGCCGATCCCCCAACAGCCGTTTCAATATACTGGCGGATTTAGTGGAATTATGTATTTTTGTTCACGTTTACGTTCAGCCAAAACTACTCTGCTATCAACTCCGCCAGCATCTTGAAGCGGCGAAACGTTGGGGGATATGAGCGCGCAGAACGTAAAAAAACACATATGAATAAAAGCAAATTTTTAAAACGTTTTTTAATTGCACTAATTTTTATAGTGTTTATTTTTCTGATATTAATAACAATTAATTTAGCTAACGAGACAGAAAATTGGAAATTTCTTGGGCTAGATTTTAATAATAAAAATGAAATCATTTCATCTTACGGTTCGTTAATTGGAGGAATATTATCATTTTTATCAATCTTATTTGTTTTAGTAAGTTTAATACAACAACAGGAACAAATTAGAAATGAAAAAGAAGAAAAATTAACAGATGAAAAAATAGAACTTTTAAATAGGCTAAAACTTTTAAGTAGTTTTTTTACATCTGCAATTGACAACATTGAGTTACAAGGAATACAGATGAAACAGTTCTTTGAAAAAGAAAAAGAATTTCCTTCACAAATGAATCAAATGTATTTCACAACTAATAAAAATTTCTCAAGAGTTATTGATTTGGATTCAACTTCTATTTATAAAGCTATTAACTATAACTTTAAAAACAATGATGATTGGGAGAAAATGTTTTTAAACATATATAGTATTTTTGATTTTTATTCAGACGCTATATTAGAACTCAAAGAAAAATATCAATCACAAATAAATTTTAAGGTTGAAGAGCAGAGAAAAATAAGTAACGACTTAATGCAATTTCTAAATCTTGGTGCAAATTTAGTTGATGAATATAAAATCAATATAGGAGAAGGTTATTTAGACCATCCTTGGTCGAATTTAGTGAATGAGTTTACTCCTGAATATTACAAATATTTGGAAGAATGCGTTGAAAAAAATGAACCTACGGATTTAAGAACTATCTCAAATCTTTACTTGCTACCATTTTTAGAAAATGCAATGGATATAAGACAAGCTTACGGCTATGACAATTTTGGAAGTAGAGTTTTGGTAAACTTATCCTCTTACATCAGAAAAAGAATTAATGAACTAGAAGTAAATTGCGTTTATTATGCCGAAAATATTGAAAAACAATATAGTGAGTATTTTAGCACGGAAAATGATAATTCTGAAAAACTGAAAAATTACAAAAGTTTATTTGATGAACTTCAAAACTAAATAAAATCACATCCCCCAACAGCCGTTTGGCGTGATTGGGGATTTAGTGGAATTAGCGTTTTTTTATTACCTTTACGTTAAGCCGAAAATACTCGGTTTCAAAAGTCCCCAACCACGCCAAGCGCCAAGACGTTAGCGGTCAGCTTCAAAAAAATCCAAATAAATGACAA
>NZ_JBDTQE010000106.1:0-6420 GCF_039932285.1 Flavobacterium sp. | reverse complement strand
AAAACCAATATTAACAGTAAAAGTAAAGCTAAGCAGTTACAGCCAAAGTTGAATAAATTGTTATCAAACGCTTCATGGAACTTTGACCTAGAGGACTGCGATAATATTCTTCGAGTTGATAGTAAACACGATATCACTCCACTTTTGAAAAAAGCTTTGCATCAATTTGGCATAGAAATTGAAAAGTTGCCCGACTAACCTTTATCTATCTCATCTCTAACAACAAATCCCACGTCCTATTTTGACATCTTTTTGTCTGTTATGCTATGGGCTTTTGTTTTATCTTTATCTAATTAAAATATCAACTATGAAAACAATAGCATTTATTATACCTCCAACTGTAGAATTATTAGACCTAGCAGGACCTGTACAGGTATTTATGGAGGCCATATCTTATGGTTTTGATGCAGAAGTTAAATTTTATTCTTATACCTCCGAACCAGTATCTACTGCAGGTTTGGGGTTTGGAACAATTAATCATTACTCAAAAGCTCAATTAACAGAAGGTGACTATGTTTTGGTTCCAGGAATGAATTTTGACTATGTGAGCAGTATCGCTTTCGGAGCTGAAAAAGATTTTTTCACTTGGTTAAAAGATTCTTCAGATAACCACATTACCGTATGCTCTATTTGCAATGGCGCTTTTGTTTTAGGGAAAGCTGGGTTACTTAAAGATACGGAGTGCACGACACATTGGCGTAGGGTTGAAGCGTTGCAACAACAATTTCCACAGGCTAAAGTGCTGTCGGATATTTTATATGTCAAAAGTAATAACGTTTATACTAGCGCTGGAGTTAGTGCCGGTATTGATTTGGCCTTAGCGATATTGGAAGATTTAAAAGGACCTCTTTTTACGCATAAAGTAGCTAGAGAGTTGGTGGTTTATAACCGCAGAAGTGGTACTCATAAGCAACAAAGTATTTACCTTGATTACAGAAACCATATCAACCCCCAAATTCACAAGGTGCAAGATTATCTTATTGATAATTTATCACAAGAGAATAGCGGTGAAATGCTAGCTGATATGGTTAATATGAGTCCGAGAAACCTGAGTAGGATCTTTAAGGAAAAGACAGGTTCAACGGTATTAGAGTATCTAACTTTGTTGCGAAAAGAATATGCCAATACGATGTTGAATAATCCGGAATATACGATTGAATATATCGCTTCAAAATGTGGTTATAAATCGGCGCGACAATTACAACGGATTTTAAAAATTAAGGCTGACAGTTAGTCACAATTTTTTTTATGAACGAGAATCTATTGAACGGCAAACAAGGTAAAATAAATTTAAAGACAGAAGAAATTCGAACTTTGCAAACGTTTTGGAAACAAAAAGGATTTGCCAAACGATTATTTGTTTCTTAACGGAGAAGTTTGTAAATACGGTAGTTATTAATTTTAGGTAGATTGAGGCCATTTTATGGCACATATATACGAGTCGACTACAATTTCGAGACACTAAAATTCTTATATAGAATAACATAAATTTAAAACAAAAAATGACGATACTTAATAACATAATTTTAATGATAAGTTTCTCAATGATATCATTTGGACAAAGCTCAATCGAAAAGTATAAATCACAGATAAAAGAATTAATTATAAAATCTTTTGACGAAATATGGTCGGAATTAAATTCTAAAAATATCGATAAATACTACACAAAGGATTTTCTACTTTTGGAAAATGGAGTTGTGTGGAATATTGATTCAATTACAAATTATTTAGACAATGCGATACTTAAAAAAACAATTCCTATTCGAGTGAATTCAATTGAATTTATTGAAATTAAAATTTTTAAAGGAATGGCTTGGATTGCATACCGAAATCAAGCTGTATTCTCTATTGAAAATAAAATTATTACAAAATCTCATTGGTTGGAAAGTACGAACGCAATTTTAACACAAAGTGGATGGAAATTAGAAATTCTCCATTCCACCGTAACGAAAAAGGAATGAAAACTACTGCATTTTTATTAAATGCAAGAAATGTGATAAATCCACGTTTCTCTTTTGCAAGAAATAATATCTTAGTGAAGAATATGCGGTTTTGAAGTTCGCCAATTCTTAAAGTCGCAAAACTTAGCTGTCATTGCCGCGCGACAATAAAAATCCTATAATAGATGTACATTACATTAAATTTAAAACCAAAAATTCAATAAAAGTTGATAAATTCAAGTAAACTATTTTCCGAATTAGCATTAATAAATAAATCTATTTTTCAAGTTTGTGGAATTGAATTTGAAAATATAGCAACTGAATCAGAAAGTCAAGACTATTTTGCACATAATTTTGAGCTGAATAAACAGAAAGTGAAATTCAGAATGGCAAAAATAACGCCAACCAAAACTGGTCAATTTGTATCAATTTGGAAGCGGAACGAGCACGGAATAACAGCACCGCATAATGTAGCCGATGATTTTGAGTTTTATTTAATTGCGACAAGACAAGCAACTAAACTTGGCGTTTTCATTTTTAGTAAAACAGTTTTAAGTGAAAATAAAATCTTAACAAACGTTAATAAAGAAGGAAAACGTGGAATAAGAGTTTATCCAACTTGGAGTTTAGCAGAAAACAAACAAGCGCAAAAAACACAAAATTGGCAAACAAAATGTTTCATTGAAATCGGAAGCGAAAACCAAATTGACATAAAAAAAGCGAAAAAATTACTTAATATTGAATAGATAAGAACTAATCAAAAAAAAGCAACGAGCAGCTAAGACCTAACTTCTATAAATAAGCCTTTATGCGATTAAAAAATCGCAGAGGATTTTATTGAAAATTTCTGGTTGGTCTATTAACGGCAAATGTCCTGCATTCTGAATTAGATGAAATTTTGCATTAGGCATTATTTTGGTAGTTGCTTCACCAAATTCGGGTGAAAATAATTTATCCTCTTTTCCCCAAATGATAAGGGTTTCGTTATATATACGTTGCAATGCTTCTTCAGGTATTTTGGATACAGCTGAACCTCTTCCTTGCTTGAACGCATTTTTTCCTCCAGCGGATTTAAGAACAGCAACAGAGTAGCGACTATGGTTACTATCTCGGTTTTCAGGCTTATGCAGTATGAAAGGAGCATTAAAACGATTTGCCATCGCGGAGGGAAAACTATTCATCCATATCATTCCTACTAACGGCCAAAAAGCAACTTTTGCGCCTAGGCCTGCAGAATCAACTACTACAAGTTTGTTAACCCTATCTGGATAGTCTATGGCGAACTGTAGCGCTATTGCACCTCCTTGAGACAATCCTACTATATGAGCCTTTTCGATTTTCATTTGTATTAGGAAGTCTTTCAACCATTTTGAAAAATAGGGACGATCATACGGTGCATTGGGTTTGTCAGATTCTCCGTAACCAACAATATCCGGCACTACCACATGAAATTTTTCAGCCATAGCGCCAATCGATGGATACCAAGTTACAGCACCCGCACCAGCCCCATGTAAACAAATCACATGATCGCCACTGCCTGAAGCTAAATAATTAGTTCTAATGGTACCATTTATTGTTTCACCTTGCTCAATAGGTACTCCCATCTTCTCTATAAGCGAATTTCTATAATCGATTTTGTTTTTCTTTTTCATGGCTGTTGCACTATTTTATTAGTCCGTTATAAATAACTTACTTGTTTGATTTTTTAGCTTGTTTATTGAAAATGTTGTAAAAGTAAATACTCCAAATTACATCTATCGTAAGACAGTAGACTGGCCAATAGGTCGGGTTTACCGTTGCGTCAGTAAGATGATGGATGAAATCCCAAATACCATGCAGTAAGATTCCGATAGCTATTAGTTTTGGATTCTTTACAAAGCCAATCAAGGCAATAAAATAGAACACTAACGCTGCTATTACTTCTAATACAATGTCACTCATTGCATTTTCTTTTAGGGCAAAACCAACATAGATAAACCCTATGGCTACAAGTATGGTTGCCGCAATTAAATTAGCAGGAATAATTTTTTTCAAGAAGGGCATCAAAACAAATAGTGAAAGTGCAGTTGTAAATCCCCAAAATAGTTCTAGTAACATAATTTAATTATTAGTTGGTATACGTTCAAAAAGTTCGGTTCTACCAAATAAGGATATGCCTATATAGCCTCGCACTCTAAGGTGTTTACCTTCGATAGTCATTTTGCATTTATAAGTAGTACCGCTCTCGGGATCATAAATAGTTCCACTTGTGTATACCTCATTTTCAAAAGAAAATTTGGTAAGTAATTCAATTCCAAGAACATCGCGTGACTGTAAACTCTTATCTGGATTTTTGGTATCCTTGCGCGGTTTGGCTACCCATACGGATTTTCCATAATAATTGCTTCCTTTCTTGTAAATGTTGATTTTGGCATCTTTTTTTGGAGACCAGTATGTGCCAATTATTTGATCAGCTTGAGCGTTTTTCGTTTGTACCGGCATATAACCGAATGACATTACAAATGCAGAGGCAACGATTACTAGTGAATTTAATTTTTTACTCATAATTATAATTTGTTTTTTGGTATTTGTAATCTCAGACTGAAAGGCGAATGGATACAATGACGTGTGATTTGGTGATTGATGATTAAAACTCTATTTATTTTTTGCAAAAGTCCTATGAATTACTTGCTAAAAAAAGACAACTTTGCGCCATTTTCAGACGGAATTAAGTTGACTGTATCCATTGTCAGCATTCTTAAATTTATTTACTTTGAGGTTTAAATAAAAAATAAGCCACTACATTGAGTGGCTTATTACATTTGTTGGGAATGTTTAATTACGATTTTCGCAAGTGCAATTTGGATTGTTGCATTTTTGATTTTCATTTAAAATCCCTTTACCATTTATTAATTGTTTAAATTTAATTGTTATTGTATTACTGGTAAAAAAGCAAAGCATATTGAACCCGAAGTGATTTCGGTTCTTCGGGTTGTATTTACACAATTTTGGTTTCTTGCCTTTTTACAATATTTCGTCCAATAACTTTTTCTTTTGAGACGCGACCTTTATGAAGTGCGTTGGAGTTAGTCCTGTTACTTTTTTAAATTGATTTGATAAATGCGCCACGCTGCTGTATTCCATATTAAATGCGATTTCAGACACATTTCTCTTGCAATATACCAGCAATTCTTTTACTTTTTCAATGCAATGCTCGATGTGGTGATTTTCGATGGTAAGCCCTTCAATTTAAGAAAACAAATTACTTATATTGTAGTATTCGTGGAATAAGTTGTCTGAAAGGAATTGTTAAATTGTTCTTTTATTATCGATAGAATTAACTTCGTTTCATGCTTTTTTGATAATGAGCTGCTCAGGCTTTTCCATCATACCGCTTCGTCTGTTGTCGAGTAAGTCCAATTCGATAGTATTTAGATTGTCACTAAGTAGCTAAATTTCTGGGGTCTTTATTTCTTTTGAGAGGTGTATTTCACCAATTGACACGCTTTGAAATGGAATGGATAAGTCGTTCATTACTATTTCAACCGCAAGTAGGCATCTGTGGCAGACCATATTCATTATGAGTGGTATTTTGCCTTACATCTTAATTTGAATTTAATTATAAAATTAGTCAAATAGTAGGTAGCGTAATATTTTTTATTTTGTCAATAAGACGTCTGTTCAAGACAAATGATTGTTGATACCAATTAGTAATAATGCTTTTTTCGGTGTTAATAAGGAGTGTTAATTCAAAATTAATAAGATAATTGTATGTTTCCAAGAAAGATTATAAATGTGTACCATTAGTCGGAATTTTTTATATACACTATTTTTTAATGAGTTATAGCGTTTATCGGCTTTGCGATGTGGCGGATAAAAATGCTGAAACTTTCTATTATTATTGAACTTCAAAAGAAGTAAAAGTCTTCCATTTAGAACAAATCCCGCCGTGTTGGCAAACCGATGCTAGCTGTAGTTTTTATTTTTCAGGAAATTTAGAAGTTATTTTACCATCCTCATTAAAGAAAAGTATTTGTCCATTTCCAAGAGAATCAACCTTCATTTGCAACCTAACTTTTCCTTTGATATCTGATAAGTTTAACACGGCATCTTTATTATAATCTTTTCCAATAAACACTCTATTTGCAAACGCTGGTTCTGAATTTTTTGGAAATTTCATTTCTTCCAACCTCTTTTTTCTTTCGCTTTCATCTGGAATTTTTTCTGCTTCTTTATATTTTTTTCTAAATTCTGCAAAATTTGGTTCTTTATGCCAATCGTCTATAAAAAGTCCAGTTTTTTTTGAACCATTGTCATCTAAATATTGTAGATAAAGGACTTGATTTTGGTCATATTGGTCAAAAGAAAAATGTCCTGAAGCAAAATATCCTCCTGTTTTCGGGTCTTTTCTTCCAGTAAATACAAGTCCACCACATTCAGTTAATTCATCATTAAAAAATATTAGACCTGGTCTACCACCTTCATTCAAACCGTATGTTTT
>NZ_JBDTQE010000105.1:0-6462 GCF_039932285.1 Flavobacterium sp. | reverse complement strand
GCAGAAAATATTTAGTTCCGAAGCTCGCAACTGACAGCAAGCCACGGGACGTTAGGCGAAACCTTCGAAAAAAATCGCGTAAAAAGAGAAATTTTACTTATCGAAACATTTTAAAAAACTATATTATGGCATTAATACCCTCCTTTTTTCTAGATTGCGTTGTCGCAATTGGAACGCTAAATGATAATAACGAAACTGTTTGGATTGGTACAGGCTTTTTGTATGGTCAACTTGAAACTTTGCCACAAGAAGAGAAAAAATACAGAACATTTTTAGTTACGAACAAACATGTTTTACAAAATTTGAGAATTGCAATTTTAAGGTTTAATCCTCAAACTGATCAATCGGCAAAAGATTTTACTGAAAGTTTAATAGATGGAGATGGTATTCCAACATGGACAGGTCATCCAAATCCGAATGTAGATGTTGCAGTTTTAGCAGTAAACACACAAATTTTAAATGAACAAGGTTTGAAATATGGATTTTTCCATTCAGATGATCACGCTTTGAATAAATCTAATATGGAAAACTTAGAAATTACTGAAGGAGATTTCTTGTATGTGTTAGGTTTTCCAATGGGTTTAGTAGCTCAAGATAGACAACATGTAATTTTGAGACAAGGTGTAGTAGCCAGAATTAGAGATATGTATGAAAAAAGAAGTACAGACTACATAGTTGACGCTCTTGTTTTTCCGGGTAATAGCGGTGGACCAGTTATTTTAAAACCTGAAGCAATTTCAATTGAAGGAACAAAATCAAATTTAAAAGCTTCCTTAATTGGATTAATCAAGAGTTATATTCCTTACCAAGATATTGCAGTAAGTCAACAAACACAAAGACCAAGAGTAATTTTTGAAGAAAATTCAGGATTGTCACTTGTAGAACCAGTAGATCATATAATTGAAACAATATTAGAGCATAAAAGAATAAAAGGCATCGCCTAACAGCTGTTTGGCGCAATGGCGAAAAAAGTGCTAAATTCACGTTTATCTTTCGCAAGAAATATTATCTTTAAGAGAAAATATGCAGTTACGAAGTTCGCCACTGCGCCAAGCAGCGAAACGTTATAAGCAACCGTTAGAATCGATATTTATTTCGCTTAAAATAGAATATGCATTTCTGTATAACATCCTTTTTGAAGTTAAATACAAACTTCCCCAATCATCACAAGTCATTATTTCTTCAGTCCACCATTTAAAATCAGAATTTTTCTTTTTCAAGAAATCTAAAATATACACAGGCGAGAAATCTTTTTCAGTTGGTAACCTTCCGTTGTGCATAATTCTAAAAATTTCTATGCTAATCCAATTGTCAATTTTGTCATTCCATTGCGAATGACTTTCATTTATTGAATATTTCTCAAATAATTGTTCTATTGTAATCTGTTTCATTTTAATATTTTTAAAAATTAATATTGAGTGGTATGCTTATAACAGCAATTATGCGGGATTTTCGGCATTGTGATTAATTTAATTATTTGTTTGTACTTGGTTTAATTTAGGCTTATCCGAAATATGGTTTTGTATATTCCGAAAAACCACGCATAGTTGCGAAACGTTGTATGCTATTTTAATCGAAAATAACGTAAAACATTGTATTACAGATATTTAATTTAAAATTTATAATTATGAAAAAGAATTTTAGTCTGCTTATTATTGGAATTTTATGTATCACTTTCTTATCTTGCTCTAAAAATGAAGATGGAAAATGGGACGATAATATTAAACTTTCTACAAAACTAGTAGAATTTAATTCAAATGAAAATTTAACTACAATTACAACTGGAACAAATTCTTGGTGGT
The DNA here is from genome assembly GCF_039932285.1 of Flavobacterium sp. Classification (GTDB taxonomy): domain Bacteria; phylum Bacteroidota; class Bacteroidia; order Flavobacteriales; family Flavobacteriaceae; genus Flavobacterium. Next base: position 4,660 of record NZ_JBDTQE010000105.1, on the reverse strand, counting down.
TAGACGGAATTGCATTTAATGGAACTCAAGTTGATTTACAGCAAATAAATCAGACTTCTCAAAATTTTATTGTAGAAAATCCTGATTTTACAGTAGAACGTTTAAACGGAAATATCATCAAAATAAAAATGAAAGAAAATTTAACAAACGCAGAAAGAATTATGAATATTGCTTTGCAAAATGGAAATTATTTTGATGGAATAAAAGTAATACAAAAAGGGAATTAAAAAAACAGCATACAACAGCGGTTTCAAGAAATGGCGAGAAAAGTGCTAAATTGATGTATTTCTTTCGCAACAAATGTTATCTTAGTGGAAAATATACGGTTACGAAGTTCGCCACTTCTTGAAGCCGCGAAACGTTGTGAGCAATTCTAAAAAAAACCTGATATGACAAGAATACCAAGAAAACTATATCATTATTGTTCAGTTGAAAGTTTTTTTCAAATAATATCATCGAAATCAATTTGGCTTTCTAACTATGGGCAAATGAATGATGCTCACGAAAGTATTTGGATTGAGCAATATTTTGATATTGTAAATAATTTATTTAAAAGTGGAAAATATAAAGACTTCCAAAACTATACAATTCCTACTTATGGCTGGAATAAAGGTAATCCTCATCTCTTTTGTCTTTCTGAAGTTGGAGATTCTCTCGGTCAGTGGAGAGCATATGCCGATGATGGAAAAGGTATTGCAATTTGCTTTACACCAACAATTTTAAATTTTCAATTTGACAAACCGAATCGAAGTTCATATATAGATCACACTTTAGGTTTAGTTAAGATTGAATACAATGCCAAAAAGCAAAAAGCTAAAGTTGAAGACCTTGCCAATCTTTTCAAAAATATTTACGATGGTAAAAAAGACGAGCTTTGGGAAGCAGCAAGTTCTTTTTTAGGTATATCGCTTGCTACCGAATCTCTTGTTATCAAAAACCCCAGCTTTATCGAAGAGAAAGAATGGCGCATTATTCATACTCCATCTGACAATTATGACTTATCAGAGAAAAACAGCCATTCCATTTCCCAAATGAAGTTTAGAACTAAAGACTCTAATCTTACCTCATATTTTGAAATTGATTTATCTGCAACATTTAACTCTAAATTAATTCCTGAAATTATCTTAGGACCAAAGTCTGGTTTAGATTTATCAATTTTAAAGTCATTTTTAGAAATTAACAATTTAGAAAAAACGATAGTCAGTAAATCTGCCTCAACATATCAATAAGAACTGCTCACAACAGCGGTTTGCAAAAATGGCGAAATATGTGGTAAATTCACGTTTATCTTTCGCAAGAAATTTTATCTTAGCCGAAAATAATCGGTCACGAAGTTCGCCACTTCTGCAAGCCGCGACACGTTGTGCGTCATACTAAAAAAACAGAACATTAAAATAACAATTGATAAATTAAAATAAAATGAAAAAAAGAATTTTTATAATCTTATTAACTTCTTTCTTGACAAATACAGTCGCTGGACAAGAATTAAATAATTTTTTTTCAACGCTTTCTAAAAATAATTTATTTAACGGAAGCGTATTAATTTCCAAATCAGGAGAAAAAGTTTTTTCTAATTTTTATGGGTTTTCATATATCGAAAAACAAGAAAAAATTAGTGACAAATCTCAATTTCCAATTGCTTCAATAACAAAAACGTTTACAGCAACAGCAATACTGCAACTTAAACAGAAAGGTAAACTTAAAATTGATGATCCAGTTAAAAAATATCTAACAGATTTTCCTTATTCAAATATTACTATTAAACAATTACTTAATAACACTTCTGGATTGGCGCAAGAGTATAATTCATTTGATAGTATAATGAAAGAACAACCAGAAAAAATAATTTCTAATCGAGACATTATACCAACCTTTATTCGTTTTAAAACACCACTTTCATTTTTACCAGGAAGCAAATGGGAATATAATAATGTTAATTTTTGCGTTGCCGCAATGATTATTGAAAAAATATCTGGTATTAGTTATGCAAGTTATTTGGAAAAAAATATTTTCAAACCTGCAAAAATGAAAAATTCATTTGTTCCTTTGGACAGAAAGATTAAAACAACAAATCAAGTAGAATTATACACTTACCCTAACTCGTATTCGACCAATTTTGTAAATACGAATACCTTAAAAGATAATTTCCCAATTAATGCAAAAAGCAATTTTTATGGAAATGGCGGAATTGTAAGCACAGCCATAGATTTGCAAAAATATCAAAATGCATTATTTACCTACCAAATATTAGGAAAGAATGAAATAGAAGAAGCATTAACTGCAACAAAACTCAATGATGGAAAAATGGTAATTAATAATTTGGAAGGAAAAGATACTAGTTATGGTTTAGGTTGGTTTATATATACTGATGAAATCAATGGAAAAATAGTTTTTCACGATGGATTTATTAGTGGGCTTACTAGTATTTTGGCACATAATATTACTAAAAATCAAACTGTTATAATTTTGTCTAACACAGCAAGCGATGTTTTTGGAGCATCCAATGAATTGTTACAATTAATTGATAATAAACCTTATAAAATTCCTGTACAAAATCTTTCAAGAATATATGGTAGTTTACTTGAAAACGGGAATAAAGAAAAAGCAAGTCAGTTGATTGCAGAATATATAAAAAACCCAACCAATTATACTGCAACCGAAAGAGATTTTAATAGATTGGGTTATCAATTTCTTCGTCTTCAAAAAAACGAAAATTCTTTACAAACATTCAATTCAGGGACATTAATTTTCCCAAAGAGTTGGAATATATATGATAGTTATGGCGAAGCATTGCTACAATGTGGCAAAAAAGAAGATGCGATTAAAGTGTATCAAAAATCTGTTGAGTTAAATCCTGAAAACGAAAATGGGAAAAAAGTTTTAAACAATTTGCTAAATAAATAAAAGAAAGTACGAACGCACAACAGCGGTTTCAAGAAATGGCGAGAAATGTGCTAAATTGATGTATTTCTTTCGCAAGAAATATTATCTTAGTGGAAAATATGCGGTTACGAAGTTCGCCACTTCATGAAGCCGCAAAACGTTAGTGGTAACTTTTGAGCAGATGGGGAGAATACAGTAAGGGCAATTCAATAATAGAGAGATAATAATGGATTCAATATTTTCTATAAATCAAAATGGTTATAAAGTTTTTGAATTAATAAAATCAAGACCTATAATCAAAACTTCAAGAAGTTTAGAAGAGCAACGTAGAGATGACGAAAAAGGCATACCTACTCTTCAGCTAGCTGACGATTTCATTTCTCAATTCTCAAACCTTGATATTTTCAATAATAATATCAACATTGGCGCAAAATTACCGAATGAAGAAATCCTGATTGATGAATCGGATTACAACCAGTTCAAGTTTTTAGTCGAACAATTTTTATCGATTAACTTTATTAATCGTATTGCAGATTATAAGTTCATTGTAAAAGTTACATTTGATTGGATGATTCAACTTTATATTAAAAAGGTATCAACTATAGAATTATATGATTATGTAATTTCTGAAATCGAGAAAAAAACAAAACAACGCCATTATGATTTCATAATTAAAGCTCTAGAAATAAAAACTTCTTTTCAAGTTGGTAATTGCCATTTTCATCAATTATCCAAAGACGATAGTTTGGAAATCTTTCAGACAACAAATACCGAGGCTAGCAAAAATGGTAGAGATATTAAGTTAGAGGATTGGGATAAGATGTTTAATTCCTTTGTAAATTTACCTCTTGCTTCAGTTAGTGTATTGGGCGTAAAGAGTAAATGTGTGGAACTTGCAAAAAAAGAGATTAGATTATCAGTTAACTCACTAAAATGTTTTCTTTTTCCACAGATGCTTACAACTGGAGTTGATACATTTAATGTAGATTTTGATTATAGAGTTGTAGAAAAAGTTGAGTATTTAAATCATATTGGAAACTTTCAAAATATTGGATTTAATGTAGAGTTTCCTACGAATACGCAACCTATTACTATCGGTCAAGTCGAATTGACAAAAATTATGCAAGACGGATTATTTCTTTTTCATCAATTCATAATATCGAAACGAAACACAGAAATATATTATGAATTGGAGAATGCAATAATTCAATTCGGTTCACTGAGTAGCGTTTCAAATCTTTATGAACGTATTATAAACTTGATTTCGTTCTTTGAGACACTCATAATTCCTAAGAACAATTATAAAGCTAAAGGAGAAACTATTTTAAAAAAAAATGTCATTCCGCAGTTGCACATAGGAGACCAAGAAGTTATGCGTGCAAACATTAGGAGACTTTACGATATACGTGATAAATATGTTCATAATCGCATTGAGCTAGCAATTGATGTTGAGAGTTTTTATAGTGTGACATTGTGTGGATTAGTATTTTTAATTTATAGCATAAATATAATTAGTTCTATGAATACAATTGATGACTTACATCGCCATTTCAATATTGTGAATGACAAGAAACCAGACTAACTTATTCGGATTGGAATTTGCGTGGAAAAAAAAAGCTACCACTAACAGCCGTTTGGCGAGATTGGGGTTTTAGTGGAATTAACGTTTTTTATCATATCTTCGTTTCGGCAGAAAATACTCTGCTATAAAGTCCCCAACCTCGCCAAGCGCCAAGACGTTAGCGGTCAGCTTCAAAAAAATCCAAATAAATGACAA
>NZ_JBDTQE010000104.1:0-6776 GCF_039932285.1 Flavobacterium sp. | reverse complement strand
TAGCAGAAAATATTTAGTTCCGAAGCTCGCAACTGACAGCAAGCCACGGGACGTTGGCAGAAATGCAAAAAAAAATCGTTCCTTGAAAGAAAAATCTCTATTTTGAGATATAAAATCTTGATTCTAAAAGTTACTAAGTCTATTGACTTTACTATGTTCGTAGTCAGAGTTGGATTGTCTATTAACCCAAAATTAATATTAACAACCTTAAAAACAATGATTATGAAAAAAATAGAAAAAATTAGTTTAATCGAAATAAAAGAAAGAATTATGAATTTTATTAAAAGTATGGTATTAGGAGTCGCATTCGTGGAGAAAGACGGTCTTACTTCTGACTATAAAACATAGAAAAAAATAGAAACTTAATAACTGAATTCAAGACTGAATGCGAAGGGAGGTTCGATTCCTCCCTTTCTCCGCCAAAATAATAAATTATGGAAATAAAAAGTTTTAAAATTTCGGGCGATTCAACTAAACGACAATGGGCTGTTTATTTATTCATTGCAACGCCAAAAAATGAAAATGAAAGTATAAAACTTTATGTTGGTAAAGTTGGAGATAATCGTGATGGATGCAATCCTGTCATTTCCAGAATTGGGAATCATTTTTCGTATAACAAAATTCATTCTCAAATTAGAAATAAAATTGAAAAAACTGATGAATATAATTATGAATATTTTTATTGTCATTTCGGAGAATATGAAAATAATATTGAAGCAAGACTTGAAAGTAAACAAAAGATTAATGAATTAGAAAGAGAACTGAATCGAAAAATTCAAATTAAAATTTTTGGTGATTTAAATTACGTATTATTAAATCCATTCAGCGGAAAGTATGTTACAAAAAGTAAAAAATTGAGTAGAAATATATTGAACGAAACTGAAATGAATACTTTAGACAAACTAATCGAAAATGCACTATCTGCCAACAGCCGTTTGGCGTGATTGGGGGTTTAGTGGAATTAGCGTTTTTTTACTACATTTACGTTAAGCCGAAAATACTCGGTTTCAAAAGTCCCCAACCACGCCAAGCGCCAAGACGTTAGCCGACATACGTGCGCGACGAAAAACTTTTGGAATAATTATCCCGATATGGGAACTTTTGTTTATCTTTGTCAAAAAAGAAATTTTGAGAGTAGTTGCAAAAAAGATATTACGCGATTTTTGGGAAGTTCATAATGATTGTGAACAGCAACTTACAGCTTGGTTTCAAGAAACGAGTAAAGCGCTATGGAGAAATCCAAATGAAATAAAACAGGAATATCCAAGTGCAAGTATTTTAAATCACAATAGAGTTGTTTTTAATATTAAAGGAAATAATTACCGATTGATTGTAAAAATCAATTATGATTATCAAATGATTTGGATTCGTTTTATTGGAACTCACGCAGAATATGACAAGATTAACGCTAATGAAATTTAATTGTTTATGAATATTAAACCTATAAAAACAGAAAATGATTATAATCAAGCCCTTGAAAGACTTGAAATAATATTTGACGCAAAATTGAATTCACCAGAAGGCGATGAATTAGAAGTGCTTGGGATTTTAATTGACCAATTTGAAAATGAAAATTTTCCAATCGGTTTGCCTGACCCGATTGAAGCAATTAAATTTAGAATGGAACAAATGGGTTACAATCAAACTGATTTAGCAAATATTGTAGGTCTTAAAAGTCGTGCTAGTGAAATTTTAAATCGAAAAAGAAAACTTTCATTAGAAATGATAAGACAACTTCATGAAAGATTACATATTCCAACAGATGTTTTAATTCAAACTTACTAAATATGTACGTCGGCTAACAGCCGTTTGGCGAGATTGGGGTTATAGTGGAATTAGCGTTTTTTATCATATCTTCGTTTCGGCAGAAAATACTCTGCTTTAAAGTCCCCAACCTCGCCAAGCGCCAAGACGTTAGCAGCAACCACCCATGAAATCTCAAAATATTAGATAATGAATGAAATCGATGAAATTCTTAAAAAGTATGATTGGCCAAAAAAAGAAATAATAGAGAACTTAAATTTTGGAGAAATTGAAAGTAAAATAGGATTTGAATTGTCGAAAGATTATAAAACATACCTTCAAAATTATTCGTCTTATGAAACTGAAATTGGAGAACAATTTTTCAATCTTTGGGATTTTGCAAATCTGCTGAATTATAATGAAGATTATGAAATTTTTGAGAATCTTAAAATGACAATTGCAATCGGAAGTAATGGTGGAGGAGAATTTATTGGTCTTGAAAAACTTGTTGACGGAAAAATTAGAGTGGTACTTTCTCCTTTTATTGACTTAGACAAAGAGTATCACATTGAAATTGGGAATTCATTCACTGACTTTTTGAAAAGAATGGACAACGGAGAGAAATGGTTTAAAGAAAATGAACCGAAATAAAATGGCAGCTGCTAACAGCCGTTTGGCGTGATTGGGGTTTTAGTGGAATTAGCGTTTTTTTATTACCTTTACGTTAAGCCGAAAATACTCGGTTTCAAAAGTCCCCAACCACGCCAAGCGCCAAGACGTTGGCAGTAATATTACCGCAGAATCGAAAAATTCAAGAAAATAAGGCAATTTTATTAACAAAGAATGATAAACGAAAATCCAAATTTAAAACTTTTAAGTATTTCTGTAATTTATACTTTATCTACAATTTTTATGTGGATTTTGTCTAAAAATGATGAAAGCGCTTCTCTTGGATATTTATTTATACTTGTAATAATTTGGGCTGTTTTGACAATTATTACAGGAATTATAATTTGGAAAGACAAAATAAAAATAAAAAAATGGAATATATTAATTCTTATATTTTGTTCTCCAATTCCTTTTATGTTTTTTCTTTCAGCAACTTCAAAAGAACCAATTGTAGGAACTTGGGAATATAACAAAAACGAACATCGCATAAGAGAGATAACATATAAAAACCGAAAAGAATATTCATCGAGCGTTAGTAAAACTTCCGAAGAATACCCAATTCCTACAGATGAAAATTATCATCTTGATAGTATTGTGCGTTATGATAAAAATAGTAACATAATAAAAACCGAACGTTATAAATAAAAATACTACTGCCAACAGCCGTTTGGCGAGATTGGGGTTTTAGGCTTAATTTAAAAATGGTTTTGTACTTGGAAAATTTGTGTTTAATGGAAAAATCTCGCATCTTTACTCCCCAACCTCGCCAAGCGCCAAGACGTTAGTGGCAACTTATTAACAAATTAGACGAATTAAATGAAATTATCAAACTTTTTTTACATTACATTACTTCTTTTTTCACTGTCAGCTAAATCTCAAAGGGAAAAAGATGTCATCGAATCTTTAAATATAAAGTTGGCAACTTTCTCAGTTTCAATTGCTGGTCAAGATACTTTTTATCAAATAAAAACAGAAGAATTTGGAAAAAAAATAGTTCTGGAATTGTTTTATGGTAATGAACTTTTATCAAAGACAGTATTTTATCGTAATCAATTTGATAGAATAGAAACATCAATTGCTCCAGCCGGAAATCTAATCTTAAGCATATTTACTAAAAACGGTAAGATGAGTTATATTTCTATTCAAGAAAATAAAGAAATTCTAGTTACTGAGCAAAATATACCTCTTAAAACTTCGGAGGCAGAAGCTCAAAGTATTAAAGAATCATTTGAAAACTTGTTAAAATAAATAAAGGCGAAACAGAACCTAAAAGAAAGCTGCCACTAACACACGTTTGGCGCAATTGCGAATTTTGTGGTAAATTCACGTTCACGTTTCGCAAGAAATATTATCTTAGTGGAAAATAATCAGTTCCGAAGTTCGCAACTGACGCCAAGCGCGGGAACGTTGGCAGCAATTTAACACACAAAACTTGAAATGATTACAATTAAGATAAAAAAACAATACAAATCAATAAACTTATGTGAATTTGAGCTTCCAGATTTTTCAGTCTTAACAGGTTTAAACGGAAGTGGAAAAACTCATTTATTAGAAGCTATCTCAAATGAAGAATTCAGCGATGTGTCTGTTAATGGCAAAAAAATTTCAAATATTCGATATATTCCATTTAATGGATTAAATTCCATAATTCAAGAAGATTGTGACCCAACTTCTATTACTCAATGGATAAAAAATTTTTGGACTCAACTTCAAAATGCAATAAAAAGGACAACAACATCAAGAGCTGCCTTAGTTGAAAGTAATTTATATGCCTATTCAGGTGATGCAAGTTTTAAGAAAATTGGACCAAAAATAATCCCTAGAATTCAAAAAAAAATAGAAGAAATAACCGAAAATGACATTGCCGACAATTTTGATATTTCAATGATGGCAGAGAACGATTTTTTTACTGCACAATTTGCTTTAATATTCAAAAATTATCATCGCCTTTTAGAAGAAAACAATATTAACAAATATTATGTAACACAAAATCTTATTCCTACATCGCCAATTTTGTCTGATGAAGAATTTAATAAAAAAAATGGCTTGCCACCTTGGGATTTTGTAAACAGTATTCTTGAAGAAATTAATGTCCCATATGAAGTAAATTCACCATTGGGAACTAGAACGGATTCTAATTTTAGTTTTAGATTAATTGACAGAAAAAATGGAACAGAAATCTCTTCACAGGACTTATCTACTGGTGAAAAAGTTTTGATGTCTCTAGCCCTAGCTATTTACAACACTAAAGGAGATAGTAACAAACCTGAATTTTTGTTAATTGACGAACCTGACGCAGCGCTACATCCATCAATGTCGAGAAAAATGGTTAAAATATTGAACTATAATATTGTTACTTTGAGTGAAATTCCTGCGATAATAACTTCACATTCTCCAACCACTATTATTTCTTCTGAAGGGATTTCCATTTATCAAATGGAACGTGGAAATCCTATACCAACAAAAATATCAGTACAAAAAGCTGTAGAATTACTTTCCAGCGACATACCTTTTCTAAAAATTTCAAATGATCAAAGACGACAGGTATTTGTTGAAAGCAAATATGATGTTACATATTATGAACTTATAACTAATATTTTATTAAGAATTGATACTATAAATTGTGAGCCAATTTATTTACCCGCACGAACATCAAATGGTTCAAACTGTACTGATGTAATTGAAGTTGTCAAAAATTTATTTGACAATGGTAATGACCAAATATATGGCATAATTGATTGGGATAAGGAAAATGAAACCAAAGGAAGAATTATAGTTTTAGGAGAAAACGAAAGATATTCAATTGAAAATTATCTTTTAGACCCTTTAATGATGGGATTACTTTTCATAAGAGAAGCAAAGATATCAATTTCAGATTTTGCATTACAAAATATTTCTTCTTATTCTGACCTACGTGACTTAACAGAAATTGATGCACAAAAGATAATAGATTACGTTTTATCAACTCTTAATTTAATGTCTGCAAATATTGTCGAGTACGATCTATATAACGGTTGGAAATTAAATGTGACGAATGAGTTTATTGTTTTTCAAGGCCACGATTTAGAAACGCTATATAAAAACAAATTTCCTTTTTTAAATGTTTACCAAAGAGAGGATGCTCTTAAGAAAGATATAATACAAAAAATAATAAATGACTTTCCTCAATTTACCCCAAATAGAATTTTCGAGACAATCAAAAAAATCATCTAAACTGCTGCCAACACACGTTTGGCGCAATTGCGAATTTCGTGGTAAATTCACGTTCACGTTTCGCAAGAAATATTATCTTAGTGGAAAATAATCAGTTACGAAGTTCGCAACTGACGCCAAGCGCGGGAACGTTGTGTGACATTTTACCGCACGAAAACGAAAATTGAAACGAACGGGTTCGCTGAAAACCGCATTTTGAAAGAGTAAGCAAATAGAAAACATAGAAAATGAAAAAAATTATTTTAACACTTGCATTTTTGCTAATTACAGTTTTAGGTTATAGCCAAAAACTAACTTATTCAAAAGATTACAATGGAAATACAGTTGCGAAAGACCAATATGGAAATATTGTGGCAACAGGTTCGACAAATTATAATGGAGATTTTGTCTGGAAAGACCAATATGGAAACGTAATAAAAACAGAATCTAAAGATTATAACGGAAATACAGTTTCAAAAGACAACTATGGTAATAGACAAAGTACACAATCGACAGATTACAATGGGAATGAAGTTGTAAAAGACCAATACGGAAATGTAATTTATACTTTATCAAAAGATTATAATGGAAATATTGTTAAGAAAGATAACAATGGAAATATTTTAGGTACTTATAAAAAGGATTACAATGGTAATTTAGTATTTTATCCAAACAACTAACATTATGAAAAACATTTTAACTATTATCATTTTAACTATTTGTAGTTATAGCTTTGCGCAAACAAATCTGAATGTTACAGCGAATTACAGAAAAACACCAAACGGAACTGCCAAAGAAAATTTTACTTTTGATTTTAATACAAATTCAGGGAAATTATTAATGACAGATAATGATTTTGGAACAACAAAAGAGTACTTAATTAAATTTAAAGAAACTATGTATGATAATGGTAGTCTTTTCAACATAGTATATCAATCTGATGCTGTCCAAAATGTTTTACAAAATAGAAGCAAATCAGATAATGGTCTTTTTGCAGTTTTTTATGATGAGAAAAATGGAAATATATTAGGCGTAAAAGTAGTATTAGTTTCTACTGGAGAAGTTGATGTATATCTTACTGAAAAAGGAAAATCAATGATGAAATAAAAACGTCACACAACAGCGGTTTCAAGAAATGGCGAAAAATGTGGTAAATTCACGTTTTTCTTTCG
>NZ_JBDTQE010000103.1:0-6814 GCF_039932285.1 Flavobacterium sp. | reverse complement strand
ATTAGACTACCTAATTTTTTTGGAATTCTATCAATAGTTCCGTCAAACGGAGCTCTAATTTCGGTAAATGATAAATGTAATTTTGCTAAAGCGACTTCGGCTCTTGCTTGATCCAATTTGGCCTGAGCTACAGCTTGTTCGTTTTTAGAAACTATATTTTTATCGGCTAACATCTTAGCATTTTGTAATTCTATTTCAGCAGCTTTGGCTTCGGCTTGTGCTCCTAACAATTCAGCCTCATAAACTTTTGGCATAATTCTGAATAAAACCTGTCCAGCTTTTACAAACTGACCTTCGTCAACATAAATATTTTGCAAAAAACCTTTTTCTTGGGCACGAAGCTCAATATTTCGGAATGACTTAATTTGTGCGACATATTGTTTGGTAAAGGAACTATCAATTTTTACAGGATTAGTAACTGCAAAAGTTTCGATCTCTTCTTTTTCTTCTTTTTTGGTTGTACAACTTGTAAGGCACAACAAGGCAGCCAAGCCTATGAATAAGACATTTCTTTTCATGGTATTTAAAATAAAATTGGGGCGATAAACGCTTAAGTTTAAAAAATTATTCTTGTAAAATGGATATTTCCTTAGCATGAAAAATAAAAATCATACAATAGGCAAATACGATTACTAGGAAATCCTTTAAGTATATAAGATTATACTTTGGTAATCGATAAAGAATTAAAAAATCAAATTCTTAATACTCTTTGTGAAATATAAATTGGGTAAGAATATCCGCAAAAGTGCGAAAAAATTTTAAAACGATTGTTACAAGAATTTAAAGTATTCGATAGGGATTTTAATAAAAACCAAGTGTTTTGAACCTTGCTTTTTTCGAAAAATAGTTTGTTTCCACAATTTTCTTTAACATCATCATGACTTAAATATTCTTCATCTAAATCTGAGTCATTATCATCTATTACAGTAATACTTAAATCTTCAATTATTAATTCTGATTTAAGTTTACTTGCAAATGTTTTATTTGAAGAGTAACCAACACGATGATTATGATTGAACGCATAAGAATAATCTTTGCCGCCAATCATGAGGAAAAAAATCGATATAAAAAAAGCTACTATTCTCATTTGGCAACAAATGTAATAAAATTTGAAAAAGAAAAACATATGTCGTAGTTAAGAAAAGCATAAAGTAACAAAAATGATTTTATCATAGTATTATTTTAAAACCATTCTCCATCAACATAAAACCAGCTTCCCCGCTCTTTTTTGAAAGTAGATTTCTCATGATGAATTTTCGATTTTAGATTAATATCAAGATAAAAAGCTTTAAACTCGACAATTATTTCGGAAGTATTTATAATCTCAAGTTTCACCCACTGGTTTTGCGAAGCAAAAATAAGGGTTTCGTTTTTATTATAAAATTTTCTAGTCGAAATATGTGTAGTTGCCAATAGATAATCGATATTCTGGACACAATAAGCAGAATATCTAGAACGCATTAAAATTTCTGCAGTTGGTGCTTTTTGAAAACCTAAAATATATGGTTCACAACATTCAGAAAACAATTTATTAGTGTTACAATAACATAGATTTGCCATGATTTATAAACAAAGTATTTATTTAGATATTTTTAAACTACTACATAAGAATTAGAAATGATATTGACAAAATTATAGTAACTTTGTCAAAAATTAGAATTGTACAATAAATATTATGAAATCACTAGAAAAAAAAGGTCTTTTTACAGGATTGATAGAACAAGATGAAAACGGGAATTTCTTTTGTGGAGAATACCTATTGGATTATAAAATGGTTGTTTCTAACTTCAAATTAGGTGATAAAATCACACTAAAAACAGCAATTACAAACCCAAGTGACATTTCTTTTAGAGCTTACGAAAAAAAGTCTAAAAACTTCGCTTTATTTAATCTGAAACCAGATCACGAGTAATAAAAAAGGTTTAGAAATTTTCTAAACCTTTTTTATTTGGAAAAAATTCTAGTTTATAATTTACTAATATAACTTCCGTACATATCTTTAAATTGATAACCATTTTCGAAACGATCTTTACTTAATTTATCATATTCGACTAATGCCCAAAGGATAAATTCTTTCATAAAGTTTCTATCTTCTTCTATCAACTCAGGTTGGTATTTTTGAATTAAATTTTCTAATGGTTTTACATTATCAAGAATCGATTGGTATTGTTCATCTGAGCAATCATCTAATAATTCGAAACCACTTTCTGTAAAAAACCATTCGACTAATTCAGAATATTCATTTTTAGCATCCGCACGTTCTAACTTTTCTATTTGTGGAAAATATGCTGGGAAGAAAGTATGAATTGCATCTCCAATAAGATGTTGTGCCACAACAGCCGATCCTTCTTGTTCTCCTTCATAAACTAATTCTACTTTACCCGTAATTGATGGAATAATTCCCATAAAATCTGACAATCGTAAGGCTGTTTTGTCAGTACCGGATTTTAAAGCACGTCTTTCTGCTGTACTCAACAAATTTTCGTAAGCAGTAATACTTAATCGAGCAGAAACACCACTTTTATTATCAATATACTCGCTTTCACGAGCTTCAAAACTTATTTGTTCTAACAAATCTTTAGCTAAAGAGGGAACATAAACCAAATCAGATTGTGCTTTATCTAACCTAGATTCTTGGTGTGTTATCGTTCTTGCAATCTCGATAGTTTCTGGATAATGGGTTAATATTTGCGATCCTATTCTATCTTTTAGAGGAGTAACAATACTACCACGATTTGTATAATCTTCAGGATTTGCAGTGAATACAAATTGCATATCAAGTGGCATTCTAAGTTTAAATCCTCTAATTTGAATATCACCTTCTTGCAAAATATTGAATAACGAAACCTGAATTCGAGCTTGTAAATCAGGTAATTCATTAATTACAAATATGCAGCGATTGGCACGTGGAATCATACCGAAATGAATTACGCGTTCGTCAGCATAGGATAATTTTAAGTTTGATGCTTTTATTGGATCAACATCACCTATTAAATCAGCTACAGTAACATCTGGTGTAGCGAGTTTTTCGAAAAAGCGTTCACTTCGATGCATCCATTCTATTGGCGTTGCATCCCCATTTTGTTGAATTAAATCTTTAGAAAAACGAGAAATTGGGTTTAACGGATCGTCATTTATTTCTGAACCAGACACAACTGGTATATATTCATCTAACAATTCGATCATTTTTCTAGCCAATCTAGTTTTGGCTTGACCACGAAGTCCTAACAAATTAATATTATGACGGGAAAGAATAGCTCGTTCTAATTCTGGAATTACAGTATTTTCGAAACCATAAACTCCTTCAAAAACTGGTTTTCCTGATTTTATTTTTTCTCGAAGATTGTTACGCAATTCGTCTTTAATACTTTGGCTTTTATATCCTGATGCTTTGAGTTCGCCAAGTGTTTTTATATTTGTCATTTTTTGTTTTGTTTTTTTAAACTATATCATTTTTGTAGTTTCTGGGTATAATATTTATATTTTGAAATTTTATTTTATTCTCTTTTTTCTATTTGTTTCGTAATCTTCAAAAATCATTTCTCCTAAACCTTTTAGTCCGGTATAAAATGCTTTTCCTTGGTTTTCTTCTGTAAATCGATTGACAAATTTTTGTAAATATGGATCATTTGCAATCATAAAAGTTGTAATTGGAATATGCAATTTTCGTGCTTGTTGTGCTTGATTATAGCATTTGTCTACAATGTATTCGTCGAGACCATTACTATTCATATAATACTCTCCATTTTTTTCTCGAACACAGCTTGGTTTCCCATCGGTAATCATGAAAATTTGCTTATTGGTGTTTCTTTTTCGTCGCAACAAATCCATGGCTAACTGTAATCCTGCGACTGTATTCGTGTGATATGGTCCTACTTTTAAATATGGTAAATCCCGAATTGGAATCGTCCAAGCATCATTACCAAAAACTAAAATATCGAGTGTATCTTTGGGATATCTAGTTGTGATTAATTCGGCCAATGCCATCGCAACTTTTTTTGCTGGTGTGATACGGTCTTCTCCATAAAGAATCATACTGTGAGAAATATCAATCATTAAAACAGTACTCATCTGAGCTTTAAATTGTGTTTCCTCTACAACCAAATCTTGCTCGGTAAGCATAAAATTATCTACACCATTATTTATTTGTGCATTTTTGAGACTTTCTGTCAAGGAGATTCGTTCTAAACCATCTCCAAACTGAAATTCTCTTAATTCTCCGGTATGCTCGTCACCGCTTCCTGATTGTTTGGTTTTATGATTTCCCGCTCCGGATTTCTTGATATTTCCAAAAATTTGATCTAAAGCACTTTGACGAATAGCCCTTTCTGTTTTGGCAGTAATTCCAGTTCCTGTTGTTCCGTCATCTTTAAGTTCTTCTCGAATATATCCTTTTTTCTTTAAATCTTCAATAAAATCATCGATGGTATATTCTGGAGTTGTCAATTTATATTCGACATCAAGCTCTCGCAGCCAACTTATAGCCTCATCAAAATCTCCCGAAGTATGTGTAATTAACTCTTTAAAAATAGAAAAAAGTTTATCGAATGGAGATTGAAATGGCGCTTCGTATTGTTTAAAAAAGAATCCTTTATTGTGTTGTTTATCCATAATCTAAAAGTAATACAAATTATATTTTAGGCTTACGAAACGTTTATTAATTTTTAGTTAAAAGAATTATTACTCTTTTTGCTCATTAAATTTTTTCACAATAGCTTTTAGTTGTGCTGCACGATCTACCTTTGCCTTTTTGACCTTATCTTGAGCTTTATGTAGCTTATCATTGTGTTTTTTGATATTCTTTTCGGTGTTTCTACTCATGACAATTGCGTTTTATTTCTTCTAAATTCTTATCGGTAAAAATTAACTCATTAATGATTTCTTTTCTTAAATTATCAATATTTTGATTGCTAAAATATTTTGCCCAACTAGTCAAAGTTAATATATTTCTGGCTTGTTTTATTCTTTTAGCCGTTTCTAATGCATTTCGTAAAACTGGTTTATTATCAAAATTAGGATTTCTTTTATGCTGATAAGTTACAGTTTGTTTTTCGAAATTAGCTTCTAAATAATACAACTTTTCGAAGTTATTGTCTGGATAAAAATCCTCCCATCTTGCAAAACCTAATTTATTTTTAGATGTCGATTCTGGTTCTGAGGCAACCAACCGCCACTTACTATTTGCTAATCTTCCCCAATGATTTGAAAGACGATACATTCCTGCTTCTGTATAAAAGTACTCACTCCCTGATTCACTTTTGTGGTTAGGAACAAGATGTTCAACTGTTTTAGTATGGATTTCAGTAAAAATACAAAATGTATTTTTAAAAGATTTAGAACTAGGTTTAAACTGATTTACTAACACTAATTTTAGTTGTTAAAATATTAACAACAAAATAACAAAATTTACTATTAATAATGATAAAAAACTTTATTTTTGCATTCAAAATAATTTAAAAAGATGAAAAAAATAATTGTAATTGCTCTTTCTGCATTTGTAATGTCATGTACAGGAATTGTAGGAAACGGATTTAAAATCTCAGGAGAAATAAAAGGTCTTCCTGATGGAACAAATGTTTTCTTAGAAAAACAAAATGTTTCAGCTGCTGCTGGTGTAATAGCTGTAGATACTGTAAAAATTAAAGATGGTAAATTTACTTTTGAAGGTAAAGCTGAAGAACCTGAAATTCATAGTATTCGTTTTGATAAAACTCAAGGAGGATTTATCGTTGTGGTAGAAAAAGGAAATATTAATGCTGTAATAAACAAAGATAGTATTCAATTAGCTAAAGTTTCTGGAACATTTAACAATGATGAGTTGACTAAATACAACGCTGAAATGATGAAAATTCAAAAAAGAATGATGGATTTTCAAAATAAAAATATGGCAGCTATGCAAGCAGCACAGCAAAAAAAGGATACTGCTGTAATGACTAAATTAAGTAAAGAGTATGCTGGATTTCAAGGAGAATTTACAACTTCAAATTACAAATATATAGAAAGTAATCCTAAATCATTCCTTTCAGTTCTACTTGTCGAAGGTATGTTTAATGATCCTCAGCATGATATTGAAAAAATAAAAAAATACTATGATGGTTTAGATTCTGATTTAAAAGGAACAAAACCAGGAAAAAGTATTAAGACTAAACTTGACGGTGAAAAAAAAAATCTAAAGAAGTAGTAGTAGATTTATCAATTGGTCAGAGTGCTCCTAATTTTACAGCAAAAAATGTTGATGGAAAATTAGTATCTCTGAAAGAAACTCTTGGTAAAATAACTATTATAGATTTTTGGGCTTCTTGGTGTTCACCTTGTCGAAAAGAAAATCCTAATGTTGTAAATCTATATAATGAATTTCATTCTAAAGGTTTAAATATTATTGGGGTTTCATTAGATGACAAAGCCACAGCATGGAAAGAGGCTATTGCAAAAGACAAATTAATTTGGACTCAAGTTTCTAATTTAAAATCTTGGCAAGATCCTATTGCAATAACTTATAATATACAAAGTATTCCTGCTACATTTTTATTAGATGCAAACGGAAATATTATTGCAAAAGACCTTCGAGGTGCTGAACTAAAAGCTAAAGTTGCTGAATTATTAGCTAAATAAGCTAAGAAATCATAAAATTATAAAAATCTCCTATTGCTAGGAGATTTTTATTTTACTTACTCCCAAAGAGTTACAAAAAAGTATAAATATTATTTATTTTTTTGTTTGTAAACCAGAAAAACAATTTTATATTTGCACCGGCTATTAGGGGAGATACTCAAGCGGCCAACGAGGGCAGACTGTAAATCTGCTGACTACGTCT
>NZ_JBDTQE010000102.1:0-6960 GCF_039932285.1 Flavobacterium sp. | reverse complement strand
ACCCAACAGGAGATGGAACAGTTTCTGTAACTGGACTAACAGCAGGAACTTGGACATGTACCGTAACCGATGCTAATTCTTGTACAGCAACACAATCATTTACAGTAACACAACCACCAGTTATATCAGTAACACCTGCATCACAAACTAATGTGTCTTGTTTTGGAGGGTCTAATGGTGCAGCAACTATCAACACACCAACAGGAGGAGCAGGAGGTTATACTTACAATTGGACTCCGGGCAACCCAACAGGAGATGGAACAGTTTCTGTAACTGGACTAACAGCAGGAACTTGGACTTGTACTGTGACAGATGCTAACGGATGTACAGCAACTAGAGCATTTACTGTAACACAAGCAGCTGCCTTAGATAATACAGTTTCGCAAGCATCAGGTGTATTAACTGCTAATCTAAATGGTGCAACATACCAATGGTATACCTGTCCAAATACTTTATTAGCTGGGGAAACAAATCAAAGTTATACTCCTACAGTTGTTGGTGATTATAAAGTTGATGTAACGCTTGCTGGCTGTACAGTAACTTCTAGTTGTGTGACAGTTTCTGTTCTTGGAAATCCATCTTTTGAATTATTTTCAAAATTCAAATTGTATCCTAACCCAAATAGTGGAAAACTTAATATTGACTCTGAAATAGATGGTAATGTTTTAATTGTAAATCAATTAGGTCAGGTGGTTAAAACATTTAGTGTAAAAGCAAATGTTATCAATTCTATTAATATTGAGGATTTAACCGATGGAACCTATTTTGTTAAGGGTGCTAATGGAATGAATATTAGTACATATAAATTAATAATTAAAAAATAATTTTATTTATTAAGTAGTAAAAGACTGTCTTTAATTGGACAGTCTTTACTTTTTTAATTTATTCGATAAAATATCCAATAATCATAAAAAAAAGTTATTTTTACAAAATATAATTCCTTAATATAACAAACCAAACTCATAACTCTAGATATGAAAAGAAGATTATTTCTTAAAAAAGCGAGTATAGCAACTACGGGTATTTTACTTTTCTCTGGTTCAGAAGTTTATTCAGAGAATATAGTTGTTAAAAAAAGTAGTATTATTGATTTTTTACCTATATCAATCAGCGCTAAGAAAGTTACTCTTAAGGGTTTGATTGTAGATTGTCAGACGTTACAACCAATAAAGGATAGTCAAATTAGTATTAAAATGAAGAACAATAGAATGTTCTCAACTAATAAAGATGTAGTTAGTCAAGAAGGTGAATATGAAGTTATTAATGGTTTTACTGCTTCAGGAAAAGTTCATAAAAAAATGTATGTTGAAATTAAAGCAGAGGGATATAAACCATACGAAGGTATGATTTTTGTAACGCCAACTGGTTGTAATCTTCATAGTAATGAGTGGGCTTACAACAAAAATTTTGATCCTATTAATTGTCCTAAAAATACAAATGAAGGAAATGAAACATTAACAAGATTTAATTTTCATTTAGTTAAAAATTAAATAGCTCTTCTAAAAATAAAAAAAAACTCATATTCTTGAATATGAGTTTTTTTATGCTATCGCTTATTATATTCGGATAAATAATAATTTGCCTTCTCTATATTTCCTATCGCTCTATTTGCCATTGATAAAGAATTTAAAGTATTTTTCTGATTTGGATTCAGTTGGTATGATTTTTCAAAAGCAACAATAGCTTCTTTGAATCTAGAAGAGACAGCAAGAGCATTGCCATAGTTTAGATACATTTCATCGTGTTCTGGATACAATTTTAAACCATCTTCAAAAATTGCAATTGCTTTTTGATATTCTTTACTATTAAATAATGCAGCACCATAAAAATTATAAGTATTATATTGAATGGATTTATTTTGTATTGCTTTTTTATAATTTAAAATAGCTAAATCATATTGCTTTTTCATAAAATAAATGTCGGCAAGATTTCCAAAAAGAGTAATGTCATTTGGATTAATTTGTAACGCTTTTTTAGTACAATCTAATGCTTTTTGATACTCTTTAATTCTATAATAACAAACACCTAAATTAACTAACGAACCTTTATCTTTTGGGTCAATTTGTAAAGCTTTTTCGTAATTTTCAATAATTTGAGGCAGTTGTGTTTGCTGGTTATTAACGTCCTCAGGTAATTGCGAAAATAAAGCTGTAGCATTATTAAAATTAACTCTAGAACTATTAGGAGCATGATTTACATCTTCTGTAAAAAGAGTGAAATTAGATTTCCATGCTTTGTTTCTTCCAAATGAATTGTAAGAATACAAAACAGTTACTACAAATAATCCATAAATAACAGGATGTGAATAACTTTTAAGTTCCATTATTTTAAAAGAATAAAAAATAATGAAAACTACAGCTATACATATACCTAAAACAGGCGTGTATAGTAAGCGATCTCCCATTGTAGCGCCAATTAGTGTAAAAATATTTGTCACCAAAAGGATTGTAATAAAAAAGAAACCAATACCAAAAGTTACTATCACATTTTTACTTCTAAATTTGAATGCAATCAAGATTAAAATCGAAATCAGAATTAAACTCCCTATGAATTGGTAGGATAATAAACCTACACATGGAATCTGGTTAAAAGAATAATCATAACTTAAGTTATAAGGAACAATTGAATTTAGAATGTAACGACCCAAAACAGAAAAACCAGTTGCAATCTGAGTTATATTATCGCCACAACCTACCAGTGAATTATCTAGATATGTATACTGAATTCTTTTATAAGGTGATGATTGAATAATATATTGATGCCATGAAAGCCATGCTATAGAAACAACAACAAAAGGCAATATCTTTTTGAAAATTAATTTTAAATTTTTCATTTTATCCCAAAAAAGCACAATTAAAATGGGGAAAAATAAAATTCCTGCTTCTTTTGAGAGCAAACAAAATAAATAAGAAAGAATTCCTAAAATAAAATAGCCTATACTTTCTTTACAAAAAAGGCAATATATAGTAATGGTAAAAAACAATAAACATAGTATTTCATCTCTACTTTTTATGTTTGCTACAACTTCTGTATGAATAGGATGCACTGCAAATAGGAGCACTATAAAAAAGGGAATCCAAATAGTATAGTTGCTTAAAAAATGCTTCAAAACAGTAAACAAAAGCAATATGTTTAAAGAATATAATATAACATTACAAAAATGATGAATAAAAGGATTATTGGGCATAAATTGCCATTCAATAGCAAAAGAAATAAGAGACATTGGTCTATATAATCCTGCGTTAGAATCCCAATATCCTTGCCAATAAAAAGTTGTTAATATGTCTGGAATACCAGCAATCCCATTTTTAACAAATTTATTTTGCTCAATCACAGCGATATCATCGAGGACAAATCCGTGCATAAGTGTATTGGCAAACAAGAAAAACGAAACAATTCCTAGTAGCCAGAACATCCATGAGTAAGAGATGATTTTTTCTGTTTTTATTTCCGCAGTGCTATTTTTGCTTTTTTTAGACATTTTTTAAAACTTTATTAAACTAATCAAATATACAGAATAAGATTTGAAAGGATTATAGTTTTAGAAGGCCATATTTTATAATACAAAATATAGCATGAACTCCATCTTTCCAAGTAATTTTTTTATCCTCCTGATATGTTCGACCATAATAAGAAATACCAACCTCATATATTCGAATATTAGGAATTCGAGAAATTTTGGCAGTTATCTCTGGTTCAAAACCAAAACGTTTTTCTTTTAACTTGCAATTTTTCAAGATATCACTTCTAAACATTTTATAACAGGTTTCCATATCTGTAAGATTAAGATTTGTCATCATGTTAGAAAGGAATGTTAAAAATTTATTTCCTATAGTATGCCAAAAAAACAATATGCGATGAGGTTTACTACCCATAAATCTAGAGCCATATACAACATCAGCAAATCCATCAAGAATGGGTTGTAATAAACTATTATATTCATTAGGATCGTATTCAAGATCAGCATCTTGAATGATTATAAAATCACCTGTTGCATTTTCAATTCCTTTATGTATTGAAGCGCCTTTACCTTTATTGACTTCATTTTTGAAATATTGAATGTCAATAGATTTATTGTCGTTAATATATTTCTGAATTAATTCTTCAGAAGTATCAGTAGAACAGTCGTTTATTATTAAAATTTCCTTAGTAATTCCTTCTGTCAAATTAACCTTATTCACTTTTTCGAGTAATAAAACAATAGTTGATTCTTCGTTATATGTTGGAATTACAATAGATAATTTTTGCATGGTTTATTTTTTTTTGAGTAAAAACACAGAACCACTCTACTGAGTGGTTCTTGTGTTACATTTTATATATTTAATTGCAATTAATTTGGTTAAATACCATTTACAATCGCTACAAAATCGTCTGCTTTTAATGCTGCTCCACCTATAAGTCCACCATCAATGTCAGGTTTAGAGAAAATAGCAGCGGCATTATCAGGTTTTACACTTCCGCCATATAAGATAGAAACATCTTCGGCAATATCACTACCAAAAACTTTACGAACAGTTTCTCTAATAAATTCATGCATTTCTTGTGCTTGTTCAGGACTTGCTGTTTCACCAGTTCCAATTGCCCAAACAGGTTCGTAGGCTAAAATAATATTTGCCCATGATGATTTATCAATATGAAACAATCCGTCACGCAATTGGTTTTCAACTATATTAAAATGTTGTTTTTCTTGGCGGTCTTTTAACTCTTCTCCAAAACAAAAAATCACAGTCATGTCGTGTTTTAAAGCAGTATCTACTTTAAACGAAATAATAGCATCTGTTTCATGAAAAATTGCTCTGCGTTCTGAATGCCCAAGAATTACAGTATTCACACCGATACTCTTAAGCATATCTGCCGAAATTTCGCCAGTATAGGCGCCATTTTCTGATTGGTGCATATTTTGTGCTGCTACATGAATATTCGTAAATTCAGTATGATCTACAGCCGAAGCAAGATTTACAAATGTAGGAGCAATAATTATTTTAGTATTACTATTTGAGGGTAATTTGTCTATTAATTCGTTTATTAAATCTTCGGTTTCTTCCGAATTTTTATTCATTTTCCAGTTACCTGCTACAATTTTAGCTCTCATTATTTAATATTCTTTATTGCATCATTTACTTTGTCATAATCAGTTTCAATAGCTTTGTATAATGCAATATTTCCTTTTTTGTCAACAATTATATATCGAGGAATCCAATCTAAATTAATAGATTTTCCAAAAACACCTTTCATTCCATCGGGGATTAAGTAATGATCTCCTTTTAGTTCATGCTTTTCTATACCTTTTGTCCAAGCTTCAGTTGTTTTATCACAAGAAAGAAAAACAAAATCAGTATCATTATTAATATGAGTTGATTGTAGTTTTTTAATATTAGGCATGTTTTTTACACAATCACTACACCAAGAAGCCCAAACTTCAATAACGATAGCTTTTCCTTTATGTTTTTTTAGAATACTTTGCAAGTTAGTGCTGTTCCCATCTACACTTATTAATTTACTTGATAAAGCTTGATCAGAGAATTTGTTTTGTGCATTTGAACAAGAAATACACAATAATATTAGTGGTAATAGGTAAAATAATTTTTTCATAATTTTTTTTTAAAGTTTATTTTTTTAATTCAGAATATGGTTTGTTAATTAATTCTTGGTAATCAATAGGGTTAAATTTGTTATCTGTAATCCCATTATAATATTTATAAGTATTTCCATTCCAAATATATTTTACACCTGGCGTATCTTTACCCGTTCCTAATGCATTCCAAAACGGAATAATTTCTATGATTTTATAAGGATATTCAGCTCCAGCTTCTTTAAAGAAATCTGGAATCAAATTCGCTTCTTCGTTCATAAAAATAATTAAAATTTCTGGAAAATTAGGATTTTTTTGTTTTAATTCGGTTAATTCTTTTGCAGCTTGACGACAATGATCACAACCAGGTACAAAAAAGCATAATGTTTTTCGACCAGTATCTATTTTCGAGAATAATTTGGCATAACCAGATTTGATTTTTTTGGGTTCGGTTGTAGAAATTACTTCTTCAATTTTTGTTGGAAGTAATTTTTTTACCGAATCAACTTTTACAGCAGTAACAACTGAATCTTTAATAATTGGAGCCGTAATTTCTTTTTTAGTACTATCTATAACAGCATTTTCTATTGGAGAAACTACAAAATCGTTTGTAACTATTTTGATGGGTGCCAATAAAAATATCGATATTATAGTAGCTAGCATAATGCCTGCAACTATCCAGAAATTGTTTTTATCGTTTGTTTTTGGTAACAAAAAGAATAAGTAAACCAATAAAAATACGGCAATTATATTTTTTATAATGGCTTGAATAGGCGTCATTGGAATTAATTCACCAAAACAACCACAATTACCAGAATTTCCGCCGGTTGCAAAAGTAACATAAGATAAATGACCAATGAAAACTGCTAACAATAAAATAGTTACTGGAATAATAAGTTTTCGTAAAAAGTTATTTTGAAGAATTAGAATTCCCAAAGCCAACTCGATTCCGATTAATATTCTAGAAAACCAAGGCGCAATATTTTCTGAAAAACCTAATGGATATAATTGTTTTACTTCGAATGTTGATATTGCAAAATAAGGCGATGGATACATTTTGGCAATTGCCGAAATGATAAATAAGAACGAAATTAGGATTCTAATTGCCCAAGGTAAGTAGCTTTTTACTTTTTCCATTTTTTATGTTTTTTACAAATATAAAACCGATTGATTTTAGTATCTGTTAATGAGTTGTTATTTTTTGAAATCCATTAATATTAAAGCAAAAACTGCATAATTTATCATATCCTGATAATTGGCATCAATACCTTCAGAAACTAATGTTTTTCCCTTATTATCTTCAATTTGTTTTACTCGAAGAATTTTTTGCAAAATCAAATCGGTCAAATAACTTACGCGCATATCTCGCCAAGCTTCACCATAATCAT
>NZ_JBDTQE010000101.1:0-6975 GCF_039932285.1 Flavobacterium sp. | reverse complement strand
CAGACTGTAAATCTGCTGACTACGTCTTCGTAGGTTCGAATCCTACTCTCCCCACAAAAAAAACCTGAACAAATTGTTCAGGTTTTTTTTATGCAACAAAGTTGTAGTTTTACTCTAAAATAAAAGTAACCTGAACATTTGCATTTATTTCTATTTCTCCAATAGCTAATGTTTCTTTTGGTGCAGATTCATCTGCTTGCATAGACATCATTGCACCCTTAAACATAGGTTGTGGATAAAATGGTTGTGAGTTGTCCGAAATCATTAACGCCTTTCCTATTTTCTGATTTAAAACCGAAACATAATCTAATGCTTTTTGTTTGGCATTTAAGATGGCTTTTTTTCTAGCATCAGCTTCATAAGTTTCCATTTTTGATGATTTAAACTCGACACCATGTATGTTGGTTACACCTGTTTCGGTAATTCCCATCATAAACTCATTGTATTTTGATAAATCCTTTAGTGTAACTGTAACCGTTTGGTTCGCTACATAATTATATTTCTTTTTTTCGTAATCGTAATTTTTATTCAAACTTACATTTGTAGTCTGAAAATCGGCAGAAGGAATATTATTACTTTTTATAAATTTCAGGATTTTATCTATAATAACGTCATTAGCTTTTTTTACTTCGGCAGCTTCTTTACCTGTATTTTCGACACCTAGAGAAATAATACCTTGATCTGGAACTATTTTTATTTTTCCTTCGCCAGAAACTGTTATTTGAGGGATTTGACTCATTTTTTGATCTTGTGCGTATGTCATCACTGTAAAAAATGTTATTAATGTTACTACTAAATTTTTCATATTTATTTATTTTTTAATTTAATCTTTAACTAAACAAATCACGTGCCAAACTATAATTTCCCAATTTTTGCTAAAACAAATAATAAAACAATAGGCACAGCTAGTAAAATAACCATGTTTGTATTTTGGGTAAGCATTTCGGGTTCTTTACATATTGTTATCAAATAACCACCTATTGCACCACCAAAATGTGCTGTATGACCAATATTGTCATTTTTGGCTTTCATACCATAAATAGAATATAATAAATAACCTATTCCAAAAATATAAGCAGGAATTGGGATTGGAATAAAATACATATACAGGCTCATATCTGGATTTAGTAAAATAGCTGAATATAAAATCCCTGTAACTGCACCTGATGCACCAATGGCTCTATAACCATAATCATCTTTGTGAAAATATAAAGTAAGTAAACTGCCTGCTAGCAAACTGCCTAAATAAATTAACAAGAATGAAGTATTTCCTAAATTTTCTATAACTACAGGCGCAAACATAAACAAGGTAAACATATTGAAGAATAAATGTCCCCAATCGGCGTGAAGAAATGCAGATGAAAACATTCTGCTTTGTTCTCCTGCTCGAATACTACCAATATGAAACTCATTTTTTCTAAAAAAAGCAATATCAGTAAAACCTTTGTAACTAAAAATTACATTCAATGCTATTATAAGTATCAAAAAAGTATTCATATAAGTATAAATTTAAAAAAGTAAATATACTAAAACCATTTGATATAGAATTTTACTAAAAGAAGAATTAAAAGTATATTTGCTTAAATTTATACTACATGCAATTACTTATATACTTAATATTTTACCCTATTCTTTGGCTCATTTCTATACTCCCATTTAGACTGTTATATCTTTTTTCTGATGTCGTTTATTTGTTGGTTTATTATATTATTGGTTATCGAAAAAAAACTGTTCGAAATAATTTGGCTTTGGCTTTGCCTCATTTGTCTAATAAAGATAGATTGGTTATAGAAAAAAAGTTTTATAGTCATATGTGTGATCTATTTTTAGAAATGATAAAAACAATTTCAATCTCCCAATCTGAAATAGAAAAAAGATACACATTTACAAATCTAGAAGTTTATCTAGATTTAGAAAAAAAAGGGAAAAGCATTGCCTTGTTGTGCGCACATTATGCGAGTTATGAATGGGCTATTTCGATGAATTTTCATATCAATTTTACTGGTTATGGGATTTATAAAAAAATTTCGAATGAATATTTTGATAAATTAGTCAAAGATATTAGGTCGAAATTTAAAGCAGTACTAATTACAACCAAAGAAACCTCTAAAACGATTCAAGAAAATGCAATTAGCGGAAAGTTAGGCGTTTTTGGTTTTGCAAGTGACCAAACACCAAGATGGTCAGATAACTTACACTGGTATCATTTTATGGGAATAGAAACGCCTATTCATTTTGGTGCCGAAATGCTTGCAAAAAAATACGATATGAATGTCATTTTTCTGAAAACTAGAAAAATAAAACGTGGTTACTACGAAGCTAGTTTCGAAGTCTTATCGGAAGATGTAAAATCGGTGCCTAATTATAAAATATCCGAAGATTTTATGAATCGAGTAGAACAACAAATCTACGAACAACCTGAATATTATCTTTGGACTCACAAACGCTGGAAACACAAAAAAAAATTGTTGTAACCCATAAATTAAAAAACCATAAGATATGTTATATTCTTATGGTTTTCTTTTTATGACCAAAAACTTCAATACCTATTTCCATTTTTTTTAAAAGATTATCTCAAAGCAAATGATATTTTAGAAGCTAATTCATTCTTGTCAAAAACATTTACAATATAATTTCCTTTTTCTATATTCTCAACATCTAATTGTGCTGTAACTTCTAATGATTCGTTTTTAAACCTAACTGGAGATTCATAACTATAATTTAATATTTGTTCCCCAAATTTTTTAACGTTATTTTTACCAATAACGTTATTTTTACTATCTATAATCTGAACATAATAGTTTTTATCACAATCTTTTTGTCTTTTGTTTCCAATTACCATAAAAGAAATTTCTAATAAATTTACTTTACTGGCTTTATCTGTTTCTATTATTTCTCCTTTTTTAGATTGTTTGAATGAAATTGCTTTTAAGTTAACAACTGATATTTTAGAGTCTTTATTTAAAACCTTATTCACATAATAATCATTCATACCGGCTAACTTCTCATTTGATTCTTTAGCATTAGCAAGAACTAAAATTGTACTATCACGTTGCTCTTTAAGTATATCATTTTTTATCTTAAGTTCAATTTTATCTTTAGTCAAAGTGGCAACAATATCTTTCAGTCTACTTACTTCTTCTTTATATTTTATAATAGAAACAACATCTACTGTATTATCTTTAATTTCGTTTAGCAGATTAGTAACTTTTTGTCTTTCTATAATTAAATCTGTTTTGAAAGATGAATTTTCAGAAATGGCAATTTCAAGAGAATCTTTTGAAATTTGCAATTCTTTGATAATCGTATTTTTTTGTTCTGTTAAGTTTTTTTGTGTCAGCATAAGATCTCCATATACAGTATATGAAATGCTTAAAGAACAAACTAAAGCTAATAAAAGTACTACTGCTATAATTTTTACAGGAAACCCTTTTTTAATTGTAGTCATAACATTTTATTTTAGATTGATTAGTTTAGCTAAATTAGTGATTAATATCAAATTTTTGATAATTAATTGCGATATATTCTATAAAAATGCCAAAAAAATAGATTATAAAGTAAATTTTAACTAAAATTAGTTAATAAAATGCATTTAAAAAATAACTAAATTTAGTTAGATAAAACCCTAAAAACAGTTACTAAAAAATCTAAATAAAAATCTAAACTTAATCACATTAGACTAAAAAAATTAAAAAAAGTTTTGATTATTGGTAATCTTTAAATTTTAAACCACCTTTTCACCATTTCTAATTCTTTATTCAAAGCCTTTTTGTGTACAAACTCATTACTTTTTGAGTTGTAATCATAATTGGTAGACCATTGTTTGTGGTTTTCTGCCAAAGCTTTTATACTATTACAAACAAATTCTATTTCTGAGGTTGTTGTTGTTGGGTGAATAGACATTCGTATCCAACCTGGTTTTTGCAACAAATCGCCTGAGTCAATTTGGCAAACTAAATCGTGCGACATTTCTTGGTTTACATGAAGTAAATGATGTCCGTAAGTTCCTGCGCAACTACAACCACCACGGGTTTGAATACCAAATTTATCGTTTAATATTTTCACCCCTAAATTAAAATGTAAATCGGTAATATAAAAAGAAATGACACCCAATCTGTCTTCATGTTGGCTGGCAAGAATATTTATATTTTCGATATTTCCAAGGCTTTCAAAAACTAAGGAAACTATTTCGTGCTCTCGTTTCAGAATATTATCTATTCCCATTTGCTCTTTTAGCTGAATCGCCAAAGCAGTTTTTATAACCTGAAGAAAACCTGGTGTTCCGCCATCTTCTCTATCTTCAATATTATCAATATACTTGTGTTCACCCCAAGGATTTGTCCAAGAAACTGTTCCGCCGCCTGGGCAATCTGGTATATTATTTTTGTATAAATTTTTATTAAAAATTAATACGCCCGAAGTACCTGGTCCCCCCAAAAATTTGTGTGGAGAAAAGAAAATAGCATCGAGATAACTCTCTGGATCCGTTGGATGCATATCGATAGCAACATAAGGGCCTGAGCAAGCAAAATCAACAAAGCAAACACCATTATTTTGATGCATTAACTTTGCCACTTCGTGGTAAGGCGTTCTTATTCCTGTCACGTTAGAACAAGAAGTAATCGAGGCAATTTTGAAACTTCTATCCTTATATTCTTCTAGCAATTTTTTAAGATTGTCTATACAAAACAAACCTTGTTCGCAAGAAGGAATTACAACCACATCGGCAATCGTTTCTAACCAAGAAGTTTGGTTAGAGTGGTGTTCCATGTGGGAAATAAAAACAATAGGCTTTATTTCTTTGGGAATATTTGCAAATTCTTTTAGGTTTTCGGGCATTTTAAGACCTAAAATACGCTGAAATTTGTTTACTACACCTGTCATTCCTGTACCATCATTTATCAAAACATCATCGTCGTTTGCATTTACATGGTGCTTTATAATATGTCTGGCTTCGTGATAAGCCATCGTCATTGCTGTACCAGAAACAGTAGTTTCGGTATGGGTATTAGCTACAAAAGGACCAAATTCGTTCATCAATTTCTCCTCGATAGGACGATACAAACGACCGCTGGCAGTCCAATCGGTATAAATTATTTTTTGTGTACCAAAAGGCGACTCAAATTCCTGATTAATACCAATGATATTATTACGGAATTGTTGAAAATATTGCTCTAATTGAGTTGAAGCTTGGGTAGCAATCATGATGTTGTAATTTGGTTTCAAAGATACATTTTTTTAGATATTTGAAAAAGTCGCAAGTCATAAAGTTATTAAATCCATAAAGCATATGTTTATTTTCTTATATCTATGTTTTAAAACTAAAGCATTGTCGAAACAAATATTCCAGATTTGTTTTTTTACATCATCTAATATTTTTTAGTATTTTTGGATAACTAACATTACAATTCTAAAATATAAAAATGGCAACAGTAAACCCTTATTTAATTTTCAATGGAAATTGCGAAGAAGCATTTCTATTTTACAAATCGGTATTTGGTGGAGAATTTCCTTATATGGGAAAATTTAGCGACATGCCTGGAGACGAAAACACACCAAAATTATCTGAAGCTGATGCAAACAGAGTGATGCACGTTACTTTGCCTATTGGAAAAGAAACCATGCTAATGGGAAGTGATAGCAACACTGCTTCTGGCGATGTAAAATTTGGTCACAATATCTCGATTTCTATAAATGCAGATAACACAGAAGAAGCCGACAAATTATTTAACGGACTTTCATCTGGTGGGAATATATCTATGCCAATGACCAAAACGTTCTGGGGCGCTTATTTTGGAATGTTTACCGACAAATTTGGTATCGATTGGATGGTAAATTTTGATGAAACTCCTGAATAATTAATCATATAAAAAAACAGTAGTCAACATAAGTTTACTACTGTCTTTTTTTTTAATATATATATTTTTATTTAATTTCTAAGAAAGATTAAGAGACATCAATTGTAGTTGCTTCTGCAATTTTTTTGTAAGTCCCATTTTCTAATTTTTCACGAATAGCTTCAAATGCAGTCAATGTTTCATCTATATCGGCAATAGTATGTGAAGATGTAGGAATCATTCTTAACAAAATAAGGCCTTTAGGAATAACCGGATACACTACGATAGATAGGAAAATACCATAATTTTCTCTCAAATCATTAACCATTATCATTGCTTCAGGTATAGAACCTTCTAGATAAACAGGTGTAATGCAAGTGTTAGTATCTCCTATATTAAAACCTTTTTCTTTCAATCCGCTTTGTAACGCATTAACGTTTATCCAAAGTTTGTCTTTAATTGCAGATGATTCTCTTAATAATTCTAATCGTTTCAATGAGCCAATAGTTTGAATCATTGGTAATGCTTTTGCAAACATTTGAGAACGCAAATTATATTTTAAGTAATCGATAATATCTTTATCAGCCGCTACGAAAGCACCAATATTTGCCATAGATTTTGCAAAAGTAGAGAAATAAACATCAATTCCATCTTGAACACCTTGCTCCTCACCTGCTCCTGCTCCAGTTTTTCCAAGTGTACCGAAACCATGTGCATCATCAACTAAAAGACGAAAATTGTATTTCTTTTTCATCTCCACAACTTCCTTCAGTTTTCCTTGTTGTCCACGCATCCCAAAGACACCTTCGGTGATAAATAAAATTCCTCCACCTGTTTCTGTAGCAAGTTTAGTTGCACGTTGCAAGTTTTTTTCCATGCTTTCCACATCATTATGACGGTAAGTAAAACGTTTACCGCTATGCAAACGAACACCATCAATAATACAGGCATGTGCATCAACATCATATACAATAACATCATTTCTAGTAACCAAAGCGTCAATTGTTGACATGATTCCTTGGTAGCCAAAATTTAACAAATAAGCTGATTCTTTCATTACAAAAGCAGCTAATTCTTCCTCTAATTGTTCATGATATTTTGTATGACCTGACATCATACGAGCTCCCATTGGGTAAGC
>NZ_JBDTQE010000100.1:0-7120 GCF_039932285.1 Flavobacterium sp. | reverse complement strand
TACCTCTTTAAATCCTCCAGAAGTTCCTTCATTCATATCTACAACCGAAGTTCTCCAACCTCTATTTTCGCAATATTTTGTGTACATACGGAACAAATCACCAGCAAAAATAGATGCTTCGTCTCCACCTGTACCTGCACGAACTTCGACCATGACGTTTTTAGCATCTTCTGGATCTTTAGGAATCAATAAGAATTTTATTTCTTCTTCTAATTCTGGCAATCTTTCTTTGGCTTCGTCGAGTTGCATTTTTGCCATTTCTGTCATGTCAGCATCGCTTCCGTCGGCAATTATTTCGTTTGCTTCGTCTATATTTGCCATCAAAATGACATATTCGTCACGCTTTTCAGCAAGGGCTTTAAGTCCTTTGTATTCTTGATTAAGAGCCACATATCGCTTTTGGTCGGCAATTACGTCTGGCTGAATAATCAAATCCGATATTTCGTCAAACTTTTGTTTGATAATTTGTAATCTATCTAACATTGTGTATATCCTTTATTTGGAGTGCAAAAGTACAAAAAAAGTTTTAGTTTGTAGGATTCATTATTAAATTGATTGTTTCAATTATTTTAGAAACGTTCGTTTTATAATCAAACCAAATGGTATTTTCAGTACGCTTGAACCAAGTTAGTTGACGTTTAGAGAATCTTCGGGTATTTTTTTTAATTTCTTCGACAGCAAAATCTAAAATAAAATCTCCATCAAAAAAGCTAAATAATTCTCTATAACCAACAGTTTGTAAGGCGTTTAAGTCTTTATTTGGATATAAACTTTCAGCTTCAGAAAGTAATCCTTCATTTATCATAATATCAACTCGTTGGTTAATTCTATTGTACATTATTTCCCGGTCGGATTCTAAACCAATAATAATAGGAGTGAAGTTTCTAGTATTTTTTTCTTTGTTTAGGAACGAAGAATAAGGTTGTCCGGTTCCTATGCAAACTTCTATAAAGCGCATCATGCGTTGTGGGTTTTGTAAGGTTTGGGAATTTTCCGAAAGGATTTTATTGTAATAATTGATGTCTAATTCTTGGAATTCTTGTTGTAAATATTCGATTCCGTTTTCGTCGTATTGTTTTTGAATTTCTTCACGAATATGAGGTTGGATATTTGGGAAAGTATCAAAGCCTTTTAAGACTGCATCTACATATAATCCTGAGCCACCAACCATAATTTGAATATTATTTTTGCTAAACAATTCATCCAGTTTCGCAATGGCTTCTTTTTCGAAATCTCCAACAGTATATTCTTCGAAAATTGATTTGTTTTGAATGAAATGATGTGTTGCTTGACTTAATTCTTCGTCGCTGGGAACAGCAGTCCCTATTTTCATTTCTTTGAAAAACTGTCGACTATCGCACGAAATGATATCGCAACCATATTGCTTTGCTAAAGCAATACTTAAAGCGGTTTTGCCTATGGCTGTTGGTCCGATTATGGTTATTAGATAGTTCATGAATTAGATGAATGTTGGTTTTTTAGCCCCGATTGAAACGGAAATCCTTTTTCTTGCTTCTTTAGCAAGGAAAAGATTGTAGTGTAAAGCGGGAATAGCTCTTAAAAAAAATTAAAATTTTATGATTTTCATTACTTTATTTTTTCTTAAATAGCCTTGTATTATATTTCGTGTATCACGGTTGTTGGGCATTGGAATGATTATGTTTTTTAGGATTTGGATATTGCTTATTTGATAATTTAGGTCATAAAAAGCATAACCTTTATAGATTCCATTTTCTATAAGAACGGCACTACGTTCACTTATGGTTCTTCCTTTGTCGACAATAACCATGCTTTGACTTTCAAGACTGCTTTTTGTGATAAATTCATGTACCCGTTTGTTGTATTCTTCGGGTGTAATCTTACAAATACATGCACCGTCGCACTCATTTATTTTGTGCTGAAAACATTCGGCTTTTGTTTCGTATAAACCAGTTAATTTTTGACATAAATTGTAGTGAGAAGAAATTCTGAACAAGATGTTTTTTCCTTCCTGAAGACTTGTATAAGCTGTGATTTCTTTCTTGCGACCGTCGAATTTTTGTAATTTTAGATTCAGATAACCATTTGTATCGGTTTCGGAATAAATAGCTACAGGGAAATGAGTTTTGGGCGACATTCTGTTGTAAATAGGTCTATTTATTTTTATTTCTTCGGTTTCTTTAAGTAATGCAACAAGTTCGCTTCCAGTTTCTTCGTAAGTGACAGTGAAAACTTCTTGTTGAATTTTTAAAGCACTTTTTGTAATTCCAGTAAAATGCTGATTCACTCTTTTTTTAATATTTCTACTTTTGCCTATAAAGATTATATCGCCATTTTCTTTGTGAATATAATAAACGCCTGTTTTGTTGGGTAATGATTCGATAATATTGAATAATTTAGGTGCAATTCCTTTGATTATTTCGGTTTTAATGTTGTCTTTGACAATAATTTTTTCTAAATCTTTGTCTAATAACATTTTAAATAACTTGACTGTTGCCAGCGCATCGCCTTCGGCACGATGTCTGTCGGTCATTGGGATTCCTAGAGCTCTAACCAATTTTCCTAAACTATAAGAAGGTTGCTCTGGAATTAAAATTTTAGCCAACTCGACTGTGCAAAGTGTTTTTGCTTGAAAATCATATCCTAAACGGCGAAATTCTGTACGAAGGATTCTGTAATCGAAAACAGTATTGTGAGCCACGAGAACACAATCTTTTGTGATTTCGACAATGCGTTTGGCTACTTCGTGAAATTTGGGAGCAGAAACCAACATAGCGTTATTTATACCTGTTAGTTTTACTACAAATGGCTGAATAGGAATTTCTGGATTCACTAAACTGATAAATTGGTCTACGATTTGGTGTCCATCATATTTATAGATGGCGATTTCGGTAATTCCTTCTTCGTTAAACTGACCTCCAGTAGTTTCTATGTCTAAAATTGCGTACAAATGAGATTTAAAAATTTAAAGATTTTGAAATTTAAAGATTTTAATAAAGATAATTTTTTTAATCATTCAATTATTAAATATTTTAATTCCTTCCGCCAAAGATACTACTTCCTATTCGAACCATCGTACTTCCACACTCAATTGCGAGTTTGTAGTCGCCAGACATTCCCATAGATAGAATTGATAATTGACAATTGACAATTGATAATGACTTTGAATTATCGAAAATGCTTTTTAAATGTTTAAATTCTTTTTCGATTTGGGATTGATTTTCTGTAAATGTTGCCATTCCCATTAGACCTACAATTCGGATATTTTGTAATTCTTTAAATTCATTTGAAGTTAATAATTCTTTTAATTCTTTTTCGTCTAAACCAAATTTTGTTTCTTCTTCGGCAATATATATTTGGAGCAAACAATCAATAGTTCTATTGTGTTTTTTAGCTTGTTTATTTATTTCTTGAAGTAATTTTATACTGTCTACACCATGAACTAAATTCACATATTCGGACATAAATTTCACTTTATTACTCTGAACATGTCCAATCATGTGCCACTCGATATCTTTTGGCATAGATTCCCATTTATCGGTCATTTCTTGGATTTTATTTTCTCCAAAAATGTGCTGACCAGCTTCGTAAGCTTCCATCAAATCAGAAACGGGCTTTGTTTTAGAAACCGCAACAAGCGTCACATTTATGGGAAGTGAAGCTTTTATTTTATTTAGGTTTTGTTGGATTGACATTTTTTATTTTTTAGTGTAAATTATAAAAGTTTTTATTTTAAAATCAGTTGCATAAATACGGAATCCAACCATCGGTCAAATTTATAGCCAGATTCTTTGATAATTCCTACGGTTTTAAAACCGAATTTTTCATGAAAAGCAATGCTATCTCTGTTTTCAGAATCAATTACTCCTATCATTGTGTGTAGTTTTTGTAGTTTTGCCAAGGCAATTAGTTCTAGTAAAAGTAGTTTTCCTATTCCATTTCCATGAAAATCTTTATGAACATAAACTGAATGTTCGACTGTAAATTGGTAACCAATTTTAAATCTGAATGATCCATAAGTTCCAAAGCCAATAATTTTATCTTCTTTTTCTGCCACAATAAGAGGAAAATCACGTTCTTTTTTCTCTTTTAAAATTGTAATTTGTTGTTCTAATGTTCTTATATCATAATCCCAAATGGAAGTCGAATGTAAAATTTCATAATTTATAATTTCTAATACTGAAGGCATGTCATGAATTGTTGCAATACGGATAATTATCGACATATTTTTATACTATTATCTATTTAAAACTTATTTCATTTATTTTTAATAAATAAAAAACAGTAAATTTAGGGTTATGAAATTAACTAACCTATCTAAAATATTAATAATTTTATACTTTATAAATCTTTTTTTATATAGTACTTTTTCTCTGATAGGAATAGAGAAATTAGTAACTTTTTTTTGGGCTCTAAGAATACCTATTTTGCTTATTTTGTATTTTTCAACTTCAAAAAAGAGGCAAATAATATACGTTGTTGCTTTATTGTTATATCAGTTAGCATCGGTTTCCTTTTACCTTAGTACACAGTTAAACTTCATTTATGGAACTATATATTCTGTTTTTTTCAAAGTTTTTCTGGTTTTGTTAATTTTGGATTTAGTGAATAAAAAAAATAGGTTAGCTTTTGGAATTGCTTCAATTCCTTTTTTTATTTTTTATTTATATATTATCGAAATTGTAATTTCATCATTAGGGGAGTTCTATTTTATATGGATTATAAATGCATTTTTAACTTCTTTTGTAGGAGGGGTAGGTATAATTAATTACATGAACAATTCAGATAAAAAAAGCTTTTGGTTACTCATAAGTGGTATTTTATTTGTTATACAAATTGGGGCTTTTTTTATAAATAAATTTTATATCAAAAGCGAGGCTATATATCAGATTGTGATTTTAACTTATGGCATTTCACATTTCACATTTTATAAATTTTTGATTTTAAAAGAGCAAGAAAATCATGTGAATTAGTTTTCATATTTGTAACTTTGATACTTTGAAAATAAAAAAATGATTTATCCAAAAATACCTTTAGCGCAAAGTATCATCGAAATTTGTAAAGCTAAAGAACTACACCATATCGTAATTTCTCCAGGATCTCGTAATGCACCGCTTACTATTGGTTTTACAAACAATCCAGAATTTACTTGTTATAGTGTTGCTGATGAGCGTTGTGCAGCATTTTTTGCTCTCGGAATTGCACAACAATTACAAAAACCAGTAGCTGTAGTTTGCACTTCAGGATCGGCATTACTTAATTATTATCCTGCATTTGCAGAAGCTTTTTATAGTCAAATACCACTGGTGGTTATTTCTGCCGATAGACCACAAAATAAGATAGATATTGGTGACGGACAAACGATTCGACAGGAAAATGTATTTGACAATCATAGTCTGTACAATGCTAATTTGGTTGAAGAAATATCTGAAGGAAACGATGTTAAAATTCAATCCGCCATACATTTTGCAGTAATCAAAAAAGGACCGGTACATATTAATGTCCCATTTGAAGAGCCTTTGTATGAAACAGTTGATGATATTTCTGTTCATACAAAAATAATAGATTTTACTTTAATAAATAAAGAATTAGAAAGTTTGGATATTTTTGCAAACCAATGGAATCAAGCAAAAAAGAAATTAATACTTATAGGTGGTTGCAATCCAAATTTTATGCAACAATCTATTTTAGATTTTTTAGCAAACGATAATTCGGTAGTCATTATGACCGAAGTTACTTCGAATGTACATCACAGTAATTTCATTACCAATATAGATACTATTATCACGCCTTTTACGGAAGAAGATTTTATTAATTTTAAACCCGAAATATTAATAACTATTGGCGGTATGATAGTTTCTAAAAGGATAAAAGCATTTCTTAGAAAATACAAACCACAAGAACACTGGCATATTGATGAGTTAAGGGCTTACGATACTTTTGGTTGCTTAACAAAACATTTTCAAACCAGTCCAAATGTATTTTTTAATAATTTTATTCCCAAAATAATCCCGTTAGAAAGTGATTATTTACAAAATGCTTTAACGATTAAGGAAGTAAGATTACAAAAAACGAAAATATATTTAGATAAAATTCCTTTTTCAGATTTTAAAGCTTTCGAGATTATTTTACAAAATTTATCGTTGCATAGTCAATTGCAAATCAGTAATAGTTCAGCAATCCGTTACGCACAATTATTCGCTATAGATTCTAGTATAGAAGTATTTTGTAATCGTGGCACTAGCGGAATAGATGGAAGTACGTCGACAGCAATAGGTGCTGCATTAGCTTCTGGTAAAGAAACAGTTTTAATTACTGGAGATATTAGTTTTTTATACGATAGTAATGCATTGTGGAATAATTATATCCCAAAAAATTTTAAAATAATTTTATTAAATAATGGAGGAGGAGGCATTTTTAGAATATTACCAGGACACAAAGAAAACGAAACTTTCAATACTTATTTTGAAACTTCACATCATTTAACGGCAGAACATATTGCTAAAATGTATGGTTTTAAATATGAAAAGGCTGTTGATGAAAAATCATTAAAAGAAAATTTAGAAATTACACTAAACACTGAAAAATCGATAATTTTAGAAGTGTTTACGCCCACAAAAGTTAATGATTCGATATTATTGGATTATTTTAAGAATTTGACTTAATATTTTATATTATTTATAATAATTTCTATTATATTTGGTTAGTATTAATAATATAAAATATTATGAGCAAAAGAGATGAACTTATCGCTGTTTACGCAGCAGACTTGAAAGAAAAATGTGGACATACTGCCGATATGGCTTTGTTAACAAAAGTAACTGTTGGTTGTGGACCATCTATTTATAATAAAGATGCTGCAACAGTAGCAGGAAGTCAACAATCTGAACTAGATACAGTAAAAAATAATTTCTTAATTAAAAAATTAGGTCTAAAAGATGGTCCAGATTTAGATAAAGGAATTGAAGCTGTAATGGAAAAGTACGGTAAATCTAATAAGAGTAAATACAGAGCAGTAGTATATTATTTATTAGCCATTCATTTCAAAAAAGAAAGTGTTTACAACAAATAGTAAATAGTTTTTATAAAAAAATATAGAGCGCTTCAGAAATGAAGCGCTTTTTTATTGGAAGAACTTCTA
>NZ_JBDTQE010000099.1:0-7834 GCF_039932285.1 Flavobacterium sp. | reverse complement strand
CAAACCCGATTGGTGTAATGCAGTTTGTTTCGGTAATAAATACTTCTCTTCTCATTTTTTATAATAATTCTACTGTTTTTTAAACCACATAGAAACATAGTTTTTATTCTTTAGGTAAACTTTTAAAATACTCATTTACATAAGTCTTTTGACCTTCTTTGAAAATATTAAAACAATTAAAATTGATTAAAATTCCTTTAGGTGATTTTAAAAGTTTCATATAGTTTAAAAGCTTTGCTTCAAACATAGGATGAATTTCAAAAACAGATTTTAGCTCAACAACAATAGCATTTTCAATAAATAAATCACATCTAAAATCAGTTTCTAATTCCTTATTTTTATATATGACTGGAATTTTCATCTCTGATGAAAAATTTATTTTTCTATGTGTTAATTCTTCTTTTAAACATTGATGATAAACACTTTCAAGCAAACCTCTCCCCATAATTTTATGAACTTCAATTGCAGATCCAATAATCTCATAAGTAAGTTCATCTAAATATTTTTGAGTCATCACATTTTATTTTATAATTACAAATCTATGATTCTATGTGGTTAAAAAACAAACCTTTTTAATCATAAATTCAACCTGTAAAAATTTATGTTTATTTTATTAAACCAACCTTCCGTTTCCATTCCTCATAAAAAGGCGGATTGGTTAGCATTAAATCTCCATTTTTATCTAAAAAAACCTGAACAGTTTCTCCTGTACAAGCAATTTCGTTATTGGCATCATAAATAACATATCTGTAAATCATTTTAGCAGCTGGCGTATCTACAATGGTCGTTTCTATTCGACCCACATCGCCGTAACGTAAAGAGAGCTTGTGCTCGCAAGTAGATTTGACGATTGGTGTTGTAAAACCGCTATCGAAAATATCGAGATACGAAATACCGTGATGGCGGCCAAACGCTTCACGACCGTCTTCAAAATAGGTAATATAATAGCCGTGCCAAACAATTCCAAGCGGATCAGTTTCGTTAAAACGAACTCTGATTTCATGTGAAATAGTTAACTCCTTTGCTTCATTAAACTGCTCTTTTCTTCTTATCATACTGCAATGCAATGGTTGTGGTAATTATGAAAAATAAAAATAATAAACTTATTTCTGGTAGAATATCTACTATGGAACCATGACGCAAAAGCACATCATAAAAGGCATTCAACCCCCAATTCATAGGCGATGATTGTGCTATGACTTGCATCATTTTTGGCATCGCAAAAACAGGAACCCAAATACCACCTATTGCTGCCAATATGATAACAGAAGTGGCACCAAAAGGAGCAGATTGCTCTTGCGTACTAGCAATTGTACCTAATAATATTCCGAAACCAATGGCACCAAATCCTGAAAATAGCGCTACAACACTCATCAGAAATAAATTACCTTCTACATTCAATGATGGTAAACCTATGTTTGGAAATAAGAAAATGGCGACTAAAATCATCATGTAAAACTGAATCATACAAATGATCAAATAAGTAATCGTTTTTCCTGCAATAACAATGATATTAGAAACTGGATTGGTTCGCAAACGAACAAATGTTCCTTGTGATTTTTCTTTTACAATATTGATAGATAATGGAATTATAATAAAAAAGATGGCAAACAAAGTCCAAGCCGGAACATTATGTTGTACTGAATTTGGGATGATTTCTTCATTATTCACTTTTGGAACAATTTCTTTGAATGTAATAAAACTTTTTTGCTCGAAAGGGGTTGTTTCTTCTCCTAATTGCGCTTGAAAAGTAGCATAAATAGATTTAGTTTCTATTTGAGAAATCATCTTGTCGATCGAACTCATTACCGCATTCTTGAAACTCATTTGTACCGCAGGATCAAAATACAATTTTACTTCTTTTTGATTGACGCTTTTAATGTTTTCAGCTTTTACCAAAGTATCAGTCATTCCTAAGCTAGCCGTAATTTTTTCGACATTTTGATCAATTTTAGTTTGTAAATCGACACTCAGTTTTTCTGGAATAATGATTGCCAATTGGTATTTCCCTTTGAAAACTGATTCTTTAGCCAATGATTCTGTTAGTTGTTCGTTATTTATTTTGGTAACAACCGTAAAAATATTACTCTTTTGTAAATTATCGAAAACAGTTTTAGATACATTTCCTTTGTCATTATCGACTAAAAGAATGGGGATTTTTGCATCACTAACCGTTTTGAAAGTACTATCCTGAATTAAAGTAACGGTAATGATGAGTACCAATGGCATGATAAATAGAATAACAACGCCACCTATATCTCT
Source organism: Flavobacterium sp. (assembly GCF_039932285.1). GTDB lineage: Bacteria > Bacteroidota > Bacteroidia > Flavobacteriales > Flavobacteriaceae > Flavobacterium. The sequence continues at coordinate 5,572 of NZ_JBDTQE010000099.1, read as the reverse complement.
TTTTAAGAGTAGGAATTCCTTGTAAACCGACATGAATAATTTATATATCATCTCGCAATTCTTTTCCGGTTAATGAAATAAAAACGTCTTCAAGATTTCGTGCATTTTCGATTGAAGCAATCAAGTTATTTGGTGTTCCTTGTGCATAAATTTTTCCTCTATCGACAATGGCAATATCTGTACAAAAATCTTGTGCTTCAGACAAATGGTGTGAAGTATAAATTATAGTAGTTCCGTTTTTGTTGAGTTTTTTTAGGTAATCGATAATCGCGTTTTTAGATTGCACATCGACACCAACAGTTGGTTCGTCAAGAAAAAGCACTTTTGGATTGTGCAAAATTCCGGCGATGAGATTAATTCGGCGTTTCATTCCGCCAGAAAAAGTTTCTATTCTTTTGTCGGCAAATTTTAATAATCCAAGAAAATCAAGACTTTCGATTACTTTCTCTTTTAAATCATCTCCTTTTAAACCATACATACTTCCAAAATACAGTAAGTTTTCCCTTGCGGTTAATGTTGGATATAATGCATATTCTTGAGGAACTACTCCAATGATTTTTTTTATCTCGCTAGAATTTTTTGCATACGTCAAATCATCAATCGAAAAACTTCCTGATGTTGGTTTTACTAATCCGCAAAGCATGGAAATTAAGGTTGTTTTTCCCGCACCATTTGGTCCTAACAAACCAAAAATCTGACCTTCGTATATAGAAAGCGTAAAGTCGCTCAAAGAATACATTTCAGCATCTTTGTACTTTTTGGAGAGTTGCGTTATTTGGATAATGGGTTTCAAAATAGGATTAGCTAATGGCTACTTTTAATTTTTTAAAAAAAACTTCTTCTCTATTCGCAATATCTAAAAGTTGGTCTGCAATGGTGTTGTAAACATCGGCTTGCGTGCTTCTGTTTTTATAAACTCTAGAAGCATTTACAGCAAAATCTCGCCATAAATCGCCAATTATTGTCATTTCTAGTGATAATTCTTTTAGTTTTTCATTTTCTAGAATTACAGCTGATTCTTGGAGAAAAGCGGCATAAATAAATCGAAAACCGCCACCACCAGTACCTATTTCTTCTTGCATTCTAACCATTTGAGCTAGGTAATGATTGGCTTTTTTGGTTCCGTGTTTTACTGGCCATTTTCTAATTCTGCTGGCAACAAACTTTATTCCTCGAACACCAATAATAGGTGCAGGAGCTAACATATCACGGCAAGTATTCTTGATCCCTTTAATAATAGCACTTTTTAAATCGATAGTAGCAGGAATATAAATTGGGTAATACATTTGTCCTCTTGGTGCAAAAGCTCCTTTGGCAAAACGTACTTTATTTAGTTCTTGGTGTGTAAGTGTCGTTACGGTTTCCATAACTGGATCGCTGATGAGATAATCGGTTTCGGTTTTGCCATAAACGACTAAATTATGTGCATTGAAATGAAAACGATATTCGTCTGGAAAATAAGTCAAATTATAAACACCAACTTGTAATCCAGTAGGAATATTATTTTTTAGATTTTCGTCTAAAGCTTTTACCGCATTGGCTTCACTAGAGAATTTTTGCCTTTTTATTTTTAATCCTAATCGTTTTGCTAGTTTATTAAAAATAGCGCCAGGCATGGGTCTATAACTTATTGCTGGTGCGTAATTGACTTTTATAAAGGGCAAATAAACAAAGAAAAGCCCTGATCCAATACCAAAAACCATTGGTTCGCTAATATTTAAACCACTATTTTTTAACAGATTAGAAGCTACTCCGTTTTCGCAATGCGCAGATTGATGATGTGTGAAATTGATTTCCATTAATCTGTTTTAAAGTTTTTTAATTCATGAACCGAAATATTAAAAATTTCGGCATATTTCTGTAAAATAGTATCACTTAATTTGGCAAAAATAGTAGGTTTGAAATGTCTTTTTACGCGCCATTGCCACATACCAACGTAACTAGACAACACACCAATATCCATTTTAGAGAATTCCATAAAATAGACAATTGGACTTACTTGACCATTTTTTACTTGTTCTTTTGCAATAGCAATTCGTTCGTTTATTTCGTCGATAGAATTAGAAAGTGCAATCGTTTTTGGTTCCCAACCTGTACTTAAAGCCGTTGTATAATTGCCTTTTTCGTCGGTAGCATAAACCAATTCTTTCATATTGCTTTTAGAAAGATTGCCTTTGTCTTGTGGAACTTCGTTTTCTTTCATAGCTTTCTATTGTTTTGAATGATTTTCTTGAATGAAAAGATTAATCTCTCCTTCTAAAAGTAATTCTTCGTTATTGAAAGTTTGACAAAACATTGTACACAAACTATAATCGTCTGTTACGAATTTTGACACTAAAGTTGAAATTGTTTTGATTGTATTTCCAACTTTTGGGAGTTTATGAATTTTTAATGTTTTTATGGCGCTTATAAACCCAACAACATCTACATCAGATTTGTCTTCGTTATTTTCATCTACAAAATAATCTTTTGCAACAATTGAAGAGCAAGTTTGCGCTGCATTTTCGATTAATCCTGCTTCGATAAAAGTGTTATTTTGAACGAATATATTATCTGATTTTATTTCAAAAATGGTTTCTACTTTTTCGTCATCCATTATCAGAATCATATCGACCATTAACATTGGCGAACGATGAGGCAAATAATTTTTTATGTCTATAGTAGTATCCATTTCTTCTTGAAATTATTTAGCTAAAACCGTTTTCATTTGGCCTGTAGCGATTTCGATTCCGTTTAATTTTGTTACGATATCAACTAAAGTTATTCCTCCAAATTCTTGAAGAATAGAAACTGTCGTTTGAATTTCTTCATCTAATTTTGGTAATTCTTTTATCTCAATATCTTTAATCGAACCTATGTAACCTGTTGGCGCAGGTTCTTGTTTTAAATAAAATTGATATCCTGTGTGTAATGCTACAGATTGCGCCATGTGTTCTACCAATCCAGCTTCTACAAAATTTTCGTTATGAAAAAAAATATTATCACTTTGTATTTTTAATCCTGAAACCAAAGAAGTTTCGGTATAAGAATACAGTTTATCGACCATGACAAAAGGAAACTTTTGTGGCAATAAATTTTCTACAAAATCTTTTTCAAAAATGGGATTTGATGTTTCCATAATATTCCTAACAAACAGTTAAATAAGCATATGCATACGAAAATCGTCCACTTTCTGGAACAGATAAAAGAATTTTGTCTCCTTTTTTAAGTTTTCCAGAATTCATTAATTCATTTAATGCCAAATATATTGAAGCCGAACCGACGTTCCCTACTTGTGCAAGGTTCATAAACCATTTTTCACTTGGAATTACCATTCCGTTTTCAGCGAAAGATTTTTTTAGTCCTTCAACAAAATAATGAGAAGAAACGTGAGGCAAGAAATAGTCTATTTGGTCTGCAGAAACATTGTTTTTATCCAACGCTTCTTTCATGCTTTGCGCACCTTTTATTAAAATGTTTTTGTCTAATAATTTCACGTCTTGTTTGATAGAAAATATAGATTCGTTGAGCCATTCGTCTGGTTGGTAATCGCTCCAAGATTTTAAATCTCCGTTTTCTAATTTATCCCCGCCGGCATACATACAAGCTTCAAGTTCATGAGCATATGAGAAGGCTTCCATCCACTCTATTTTGAGTGACATTTCGCCTTTTGGTTCGTTTTCTAATAAGAAAGCTGCTGCTCCATCAGATAACATCCAACGTAAAAAATCTTTTTTGAACGCCACTATTGGTTGTTCTTCTAAGTGTTTTAAATTGACAACTTCTTGTTCGTATTTTTCAGATTTCATCCAAGTAGAAACTTTTTCTGAACCTGTACAAACTGCATTTTTTGTGTTTCCTGATTTTACCGAAAGGTAACCGAATTTTAATGAATTCATTCCTGCACAACAAACTCCTGTGGAGGAATTTAGCTCGACTGATTTATTTTTCAATAATCCGTGAACCATTGCGGCGTGAGATGGTAAAAATACGTCTGGTGTAGAAGTTCCGCATGATAATAATTCCATATCCTGAGCTGTAAAACCTTGGTCAAACAATTCAGTTATTGCATTTTTTGTTAATTCGGCATTACTGTGTGTGCTATTTCCATTTTCATCAATAGCATAATAACGACTCACAATTTTGTTGTTGCGTAAAATTATTCTTCTTGCTTTAGATGTTGCTTCATTTATAAGTCCCAAATAATTTTCCATCTCATCATTTGAGACAGCTTGATTTGGTAAATATTTTCCGGATTTTGTTATGTAAACATCAAACATAATATTGTAATTGTATTTTAAACGCCTTGATAATAAGCTTTTTCTCTTCTAATTTTGTTAATGAAAAAAGGATATGAAAAAACGTGCAAGATATACACAATTGGTGAGATTAACCAGATTGCAAGCCATAAATAGATATTAAATATTTTTAGCCACGTTTTTCTTGATTGTTTTTTATTATTGATAATATTAGACCATTTATTAAAGATTTTGTTAGCCGTTTTGTCAACTTTAACTAAATAGGAACTTATTTTTACTGCATTATTTTCCAATAATTGGGTTTGAAGATTATCAAAATTATTGTTTTGAAGATTTTTATGAATTATTTCTCCAAATTTTGATGACTCAACAATATCTTTTTCGGAAACTCCTGGCAATGGAAAAATTCCTAGGTATTTCTTTTTAACTCCAGAAAACATCCATTCTACGATAGTAATAACACTTATTAAATTGCCAACTCTATCGACCAAAGCTACATTTCCTTTTAGTTGTGCATTATTATTTTTTAATAAAACTTTGATTTTTTCTTGTGCCATAACCCACATATTTCGTGAACCACTAATGGTTACAACTGGTGTGTTATTGAAAAGTGTTTTGGCTTCCGAGCTTTTTAGAAATGAATTAATTGGAATAGATGGTGACAAATACCAAACTTGATAATGCAGAAGGATTAAATCGAATTTTTGGTTTAATATTTCAGCAGGAACAGTCTTTAGTTCTGTTGGAATTTGTAAAAATGATTCTGGAAAAGCATCAAAAAAAGCGTCTTTATTCCATGGAAAAGGGAAAGGTTTTTCTAATTGAATTTCATGAAATACCACATTAATTTCATCAGAATTCAATAATGGTTTTGCAATATTTCTTGCAATAGATTCTAATTGTCCTGATTGAGAATAATATATGACGAGAACATTTTTCATTTTCTACTTTTTAAGCATTTACAATTTCCTTGAAAGTTCTAACTTTATCCGAACGTTTTACATTTATCCATTCCGGCCAAGTTGAAGCGTCTTCGGCATCATAAATTCGTAATTTTTGGTTTGCATCTTCTATTAGCAAATCATCTTTTGTACAATTCAGAATTCTTGCTGCAGTTTCTATTCCTGAATAGGTTGCTCCAGTTACCCCGTGAGATAATGTACTTGCTCCGCAAAGATATAAATTATCTATTTCAGATTTATTTTTATAAGCAAATGGCCCTACTTGACTTAGTGTTTTTTCGGTTCCGTAAACGTTTCCTCGTGTTGCATTTATATAAAACTGGTTGGTTTTTGGCGTTCGCGCCCCGACTTCACCCTGAGGCTTGGCATGAT
>NZ_JBDTQE010000098.1:0-7884 GCF_039932285.1 Flavobacterium sp. | reverse complement strand
TTGATAAAGCAATGTTTCTTGCCGCAACATTATCTCCAGCAATTTCAGTTGCTTTTTGCATAAAAGCTATAGATTCCTCTAGGTTTCCATTATAATGACTCAATTTTGATTTTCTAAATTGATAACCAAAATCGAAATTTTCCTTCATTTCGTCTAAATTAGCAGTAGCATTTTCAATATTCCCTAATTCAAAATCAACGTCAAAAGTAAGTGTATTATCTTCTGCTTTTCTTATTCCAATAGTTTTTGCTTTTTGTAAATAATCATTTGCTTTTTTGAAATGATGCTGTAAAATCGAATTAGATACAAGGCTTAAATAAATTCCAGCTTCTTTATTATTAAATTTTTTTTCAATATTAATTAGTATACTATCAGCCATTTTTACATCGTTCAAATCGCCTAATAAATTAAATCTTCCAACTAAATTTGAAGCATACTTTGATTCGTTTACAATATCAAAACTATTTTTTTGAATTCTACTTTTCCAAAATTGTAACTCTTTTTGATTGAAAGTAATCGCAGTTGGAGTTCCGTAGTTTGTTAGTAAACTATCAATATAAGTTGTAGAAACAATAGGTTTATCTACATTTTTGCATTGAATAAATAACAATAATGAAAGCACAATTATAGTAGATTTTAAAATTTTCATGATTTTTTTTATTTATTGTAAATGTATAGAATTTTAGCCAACACTATTATGGATATGTAAATAAAGTTAAATTACATTTTCAGACCTGATTCTATAATTTTGTTGTTTTTAAAATATTCGTCAAGCAGTTCTTACATCTTACTCAACAAATCATTTCCTACTTTTTTTCTGGTTAGAAATTGTCTGTTATAAAACCTGTCACAATAGTTTAGTAATAATTCAAGGTGTGAAATCATTACATCTTGGCGCTTGCCGAAGTTGGGGACTTTCGAAGCCGAGTATTTTCGGCTTAACGTAAATGTAGTGAAAAAACGGTAATTCTACTAAATCCCCAATCTTAGTAAACGCCTGTTAGCAGAAATCTTTATTTGGTCAATGTTGTTAAATGTTTTAAATATTCTGTTCCACGTTTTTTTGCAAAATAATCCAATAAAAGCATTAAACTTGCTTGAATAAATAGTCCAATTCCTAAACCTTTCTAAAAAGTTTGACTTGGAAAAACGAGAAACAAGATTAGTCCGCAAAGCATTAATGCAATTTCAACATATCTATAAATAACAAAATTTTTCATAACAACATTCATTCGAGGAATTTCTTCGATTTGTATTTTAAAAGGTTCTTTTTTTATCAAATTTTCTACCATTAAAATGTCTTTTTGGCTTCTAAAATAAACTGTCAAGCCTACTGAAAATTGTATCAACGCAACCAATATCAAAGGAATAGTAACTCCTTTGTAAAATGGTTCTTTTATGATGAACCAAAAATATATTCCTAATGCAATAGAAATAATTCCAACACCTACGAAGAATAGGCTTTCAAATTTTTCTGCATTAAAATAGTCAGATATAGATTTCACAATGTTAGTATTTAATTCCTTTTTCAACTTGACTGCTTACCATTTTTGTAAACCAAGAAAGTGGCAATAACCAACGCATAAATAACAAAATTGGACCTTGTCCACCAACTGCATAACGCAATCTATATGTATTATCATTTGCTGCTTGCCAAACTTTTTTGGCTACTACTTCGCCTGTTGGTGCAGTTTTGTATGTGTCTAACATATTTTTATGTGCTTGAATGGTGTAATTATCATAATCTTTTGTAGAAACGAAGTCAATGGCATTTTCAAATTCTGTTTTTATAGCGCCCGGTTCAATATTTTTAACTTTGATGTTAAATTGTTTTAATTCAAATTGTAAACTTTCCATAAAACCTTCCAAAGCCCATTTAGTGCTATGATATACACTATATAGTGGAAATGTAATAAGGCCACCCATTGATGTAGTGTTGATAATCATTCCGCTTTTCTTAGCTCTAAAATGAGGCAAAATGACTTTTGTTACATTCATAACACCAAAAACATTAGTGTCAAATTGCTTTTTGATTTGTACTTGGCTCATTGCTTCAAATGCACCAACCAAACCATAACCTGCATTATTAAACAACACGTCAATTGTTCCAAATGCGGAAATAGTTGCATCTATTGCTTGACTGATACTTGTTTCATCCATCACGTCTAATGCAAATACTTTTAGGTTTGAATATTTCAATAAGCCCCTTCCCTTTTCTGTTGTTCTCATTGTTGCTGAAACATTCCACCCTTTTTCGGCAAAGTATATTGCAGTAAGTTTTCCAATTCCTGTTGATGCCCCTGTTATTAAAATTGTTTTACTCATTTTTTTATTTTTAAGATTGAAATGCAAAAGTAAGTGTTATATTTGCAACCATAAAGTATGAAGTACAGTTCATAGTACAAAAAAGTTATTAACAATTATGAAATTAATAAATCAACTATCTAAAGAAACTGGAATTCCAATAGCAACTATAAGGTTTTACGAAAAATCTGGTTTGTTTACTGGAAAGAAAAAAACGGATGTAAAAAGCAATAATTATACGTATTACGATGATGAAGTAATTGACAAGTTAGACTTGATAAGAGACGCCAAGTCTGTAGGTTTTACATTATCCGAAGTAAAAGAACTTATTGATGCTTGGTATAGCAAACGAATAACCAAAGAAAAAAAGTTGGTTATTTTAGACAATAAATTGCTACAAATAGAAGAAAAAATAAATGAATTAAAAGCAGTCAAAAAACAAATTGCCTTTCTTAAAAGCGAAGTTGAGAAATTTGATTGTTAAATTTTGTCCGTCTCCCGTTCTTTTGGTTTCTCATAAAATTACTGCTAACATATTGTAGCATTAAGAAGTTGAGAACTTCGTAACCGCTCAATTCCAATAATACAATATTTCTTGGGAAAGAAAAACGTGAATTTACCACATTTCTCGCCATTTCTTGAAACCGCTGTTGGCAGATGTATTTCTTTTATGAAATCCAAGTTCCTTCAACTTTATCAACTTTCCATTTTCCGTTTTCTTTTTTTATGTAAATTCTGAATCCTTGTCCACATTTTCCGCCACACATAAAACCTCCATCAAGTATTCCAAATTTTTTGTTTGTGTCAAATTGTATCTTTGTAAAATAAGCAACACCTGAAAAGTTAAACTCATATTTAGTTTCCCAAATTTGATCTCGTTTTGGAAATTCTTTCAAATTTTTAAGTTCAAACCTATTTTTCAGTTTTATATTTTCAAAGTCTAAAATATATTCTAAATTATCTTTTTTATTTATTTTCTGTAATTTTGAACCTTTGAAATGCTTTTCAAAATCATCTTTTATATCTTCTTTATTATGTTTTATTTTTGATTCAAACGCAATGATAATTTTTGAAGTGTCATTTTTAATTTCTAAAGTTTTCTTTTTCCATTCAAGTAAATTCAGTTTCTCTTTTTCGGTTGCTTTAGTTGAGTCAGTTTTTACATAACGACCTTCTTTGTCATAAATTAATTCACCATATTTAGGTGGAAAGTTTAGCATAATTCTTCTGTCAATACAAGTTGAGTAAATTAAAGTAGGTAATATTTCTGTCATTACATTTCTTTCGAAATCTACTTCGCTAATTTTCTTTTCGCAACTTGCAAAAAGTATAATTGTTATGATAAATGTGATTTTTTGTAGTTTCGTCATAATATATCTGCCAACGTTCCCGCGCTTAGCGTCAGTTGCGAACTTCGGAACTGATTATTTTCCACTAAGATAATATTTCTTGCGAAACGTGAACGTGAATTTACCACAAAATTCGCAATTGCGCCAAACGTGTGTTGGTGGCTGGCTTATTTTACTCGTTTCATTTTTATTGGATTTTGTCGAGTGTCAAAAACATCAAAAATTTCAATTTGATTTTTTTCCATATTTACTAAATAAATGATTTTGTAACTTTTAAAAACTAAATATCGAAATTCTCTTGAATCGTTTTCTAATAATTCTTCTTCTTGTCCAATTGTTGGCTGATTTTTAAGTTTTTCCGCTTCTTTTGTAATACCAAGAACAATATTTCGAGCAACATTTAAGCTTGCTTTTTCTTTGTAATAATCGAATATATTCTTTAGCTCACTTTTAGAAAAATTAGTCCAATAAATTTTTAACTCCATTTTTCTATTTCGGATGTTAATTTACTATTTTCAGTCAATCTTCCATTTTCAGAATCCTCAGTAGACTTATTAATCCTTTTTTGAAAATCTTTCATTGTCATTGGTTTGAATTCCAAAATGTTTTGGTTTTCTTTTTGTAATAGTTTTTCAAAATGAGAAATAGCCTTTTCACTTTCTAACTTTAGAAAATCTTGAACAAAATTTATTTTTCGAGTTTGCAAATCCATATTTTTTTATCTTTTTTTCAAAATTACAAATTTTCTTCAAACGATTGTTCTTTTTATGCAGATTTTTCGACAGCTTGCCACCAACGTTTCGCCGCTTTGCGTCTGTTGCGAGCTTCGGAACTGCGTATTTTCTGCTAAAGTAAAACTTCTTGCGAAAGATAAACGTGAATTTTGCACTTTTCTCGCAATAGCGCAAAACGGCTGTTGGGCGATCGTTTTTATTTATTAATTTAACATTTTTTGTTAGTTTTTATGATTTTTTTGTTATATATTATAAGAAATAAAACATTAAATATGAGAAAACCTTACAGAAAACATTTTATTATTTGTAATAATAAAAAAATTAAAGTTAAAGATTGGATGAGACTAAATTCTAATTATTTTGAAAATTTTGACACTGTTCCTACTTCTGAACAAATAGGAACAGTATTAAAAATTTTAGGTTATAAAAGAATAGAAGATGAATTCACAGTAATTTATTCAATTTTAAAAAAGTCTTAAAAAGACTTTTTTAAAATTACTTAACTTTAATTAAAGGTTCTGTTCTTATTTCGCTACCATATTGAACGAACATTAATTTGTCATTATTTTCTAAATAATAAGTATTTGGATTATTGCAACCATTTACACATATCTGAACTAAATTATGTTCTCCTTTTTCAAAGTGTATTTCGTATTTTAATCCTTCAGTTTTAGGTAGTGTTTTATAATCTCCTTTATTAGCATATGTATAACACAAATTATCTGAACTAAAATATGTATATGTACTTGCATTCTCCAACCCAATGTCATTCAATTCATAAGGATGTTCCCATTCGGTATTACAAATGATTTCTTTTGCTTCTTCCGCAGAATTAATTTGTTTTTGACAATTTACAAATAGTAATAATATAAATATCGATGTTAAATAATGTTTTTTCATTTTCTAATCTTTATTTGGCCAAATATGAATGTCATTGTATAAATATCCCTTTCCACTTGGAATACAATCTGGACTATCACATACGTAGTAAGTTCCGTTTAAAGATTTCATAAATTCACAACCAGAATTTAATCCTGATATTGTTATATTACCTTTTTCGTCAGTTGACCACGTTCCATTTTCAGTGCAACAAGATACAACTGTTCCATTTTGACAAACTTGTACGGTTCCGTTTTCATTGAATGTGTACAAATAAACGTTTGGTGTTAATGGCGGACCACCGTAATATGAGCCACTTGGATCACTTCTTTTTCCTGAACAACTTGTTAAGATTACAATCATTAAAATCTTAATAGATAATAAAATTTTTCTTTTCATTTGGTTAATTGTTAATTTGGTTTATATTTTTTTTTCCTTTTTTTGGGTAAAATGTCGCCCAACGTTTCGCAGCTTGGCGATGTGGCGGATTAAGGAAGCCTAAACTTTCGGTTAAACACTGACTTCGCAAGTACAAAACCAACTTTAAATTAAGCCCAAAACCCGCCATATTGCCAAACTGCTGTTATGCGTTCGGCTTTTTATTTAGGAGTTGCAGTTGTAAAATTTTTATTTTCACTATTGTATAATTCAAGTCCTTTCTCATTGTTCAATATAAAATATTCTCCATTATATCCGCCATCTTTATAATCATATCTTATTCCTTTTTCGGTTTCACTTTCTTTAAGTTCTTCGTCGGAAGTTTGTCCATTTTTATAAACTGTTTTTATAAAAGTTTTGTTGTCTTTTTTGTAGATTATCAGATTTGAAAAAGCGTATTTATTTTCGTCCCATTTGCCAACCACTTTGCCATCAATTTTTTCGGAAAGTTTGTCTTTATTTACGTCTTCCTCTGTAGTCGAACCAGTAATGCCAATTTCTAATTCTGGGTCGAAATGACTTGTAGCCCAAGCTGCTACACTATTTTCTACTCCTTTGAGTTTATAAAAAATGTAAAATCTCCTTTGCTTTTCTTTTGAGTTAAATAATTGTTCAGCAAGAGTTGCTATTTGTCCTTCTGTTAACTTTTGGTTTAATTCAATTTCTAATTGATTTTTTTCTAGTGCTACATTACTCTCATCTTTTACTATATTGTATGAAAAATCTTTGGGCAATTCCTCTTTTGTGTATTTTCCAATTTTTGAACTATCTCCCCAATTGGCAATAATTATAATTGCAATTAGCGATGTTATAGCAAATTTCCAAATATTAGCAATAGTTGTGTTTTTCCATAGAGCATAAAGACCAACAGGAAAAAAAACGACACATAAAAATATTACAAGCCAATTTTTTTCATACCAAGCATTTGTAGTCGAGGTTTGAGTATTTGAATTGTTTCTACTTAAATTACTTGGTTTTTTTGAAGGTTTTAATTTCTCAATCTGTTCATTTTTTAGATTTTCAATTTCTTCAGGACTTTTACTAGTTAATTTAGCAATACAATCATAAACACTGACTATATGGTCATTTGCTTTTGTAATTTCGTAAGATTGATTAAAACTGCCAATTTTTCTTCTAATTTCAACAGTAATTTCAGTTTTAAACTCACTAATGCTATTTAAATTAATATCTACATAAACGCCTAAACTTAATAATTCTAATGCACTATAGGTATATTGATTAAATATTTCGTTAGAAGTTGAAAAGTCATATTTTGAGCTAATTAAGTTTATGTTTTTTACGCTTAACTTTACTCTTTCGATAGGAAAATCAACTTGAATTGTCTTTTTGGGATTTGGAATTGCGTTTACAGACATAATTGTTTTGTTTATTTCTTAAACTTGTTGTAGATTTTGATTGTTTTTCTGAAAACATTAAAAGTTCCGTTTTTTTCCATTCCATCGCCTTTTAAAAACTCACCGTTTTTACCAATTAACTCAATGTTTTCTTCATTTTTTTCTCCCATTGGAGTATATAAAACGGATATTTCTAAAGTGTCTTTTACCGTTTCAAAATCTATATCAGTTAAGGTCTTATCAAAATTTCCATTTTCTTTTTGATGATTTTTATAATCATTTATCCATTTTGAATCATCCGCTTTAAAATCAAAATTTATTTCACCGTTTTTTACTAAAGTTGAAAATTCAGAATAATGTTCTCCAGCATATTGTTCAGAACTATTTTTACGTTTATAATCTCTTTGAACGTCAATTGTAAAAGAAGTGTTTTCTGGAAAATTAGTTTTGATATTTACTTTGTAATTGTTTTCAGAAACTTCTTCAGTTTTTACATCTATTTTGAATTCTTGAATTTGTTCTTTCTTTTCATTGCAACTTGCTAAAGTCAAAACTGATAATAATAGGAGCATTTTAATTTTCATAATATATTTACTTTTATTGGTTATTTTTTCATTCTGTTTTCTGTCGCGGTTGTCAAGCTGACGCATAACGGATTGGGGCTTGGCGAAGTGGGGGAATTAGAAGCATAAATGTTCAATTTAGCACAAATGCCAAATAGAAGTACAAATGCTCAATTTAGCACTTCTGCCCCCATTTTGCCAAACCCTTGTTAGCTGCTGCCCTTTCTGTCTATTACAGATTTAATTCTTCCACGTAATTTTG
>NZ_JBDTQE010000097.1:0-8028 GCF_039932285.1 Flavobacterium sp. | reverse complement strand
CTAATACTGACATGGTAATAATTGTATTGATTTTAGTAATCTCAATTCCTTCTTTCGGAGAGAAATCATCCCTATTTTCGACAAAAATAATGAATATTCTTTAATTTACTGCTTATCTTTCTTCAAACATTTCTAACAACTTAGTAACGGTATTCCAGTTTCTAATGGTTGCTGTTACATTCAATTTTTTCTCAATATATTTCTGATCTAATCTAGTTTTTCCTGCTCCAATATCATATTTAATGTAAATTCTACTCGAATCAATACTAGCTTCATCAGGTTTAAATTGACTGATTTTTAAATCATTTAATGCCGAAGCATTCAATTCTTTCGAAATAAAAGCGACATACAATTTCTTAGTATCTACTTCTTTTTCTTTTAGATAAGTATTGTTTTTAAAACAATCTTCTAAATCTTTTTTACCAATAATAACAATAGGAACATCGTGCCCGAAAACTTTAAAAATTTCCTGTTTGATCGTAAAACCAACGCTTGGACCATTTTCTTCTTCCGAATCTACAAATACATTTCCAGATTGAATATAGGTTTGCACATTCTGGAAACCTATATTTTCTAAGGCGATTTTCAGCGCCTCCATTTTTATCATATTGTGACCAGAAACGTTTATACCACGAAGGAGAGCGAGATGGGTTGTCATTATTTATACAGATTTTGGTATAAATTTAAAATAATTTATCAAATGAACCTAACAATCCTTATTTTTGCAACATGGGAAAAAAAATAACAGACAAAATCGTTTTTGATACGGTAAAAGTCCTTGATGCGGGTGCAAAAGGCGTTTCGGTGGCGAAAGCTCCTGATGGTAAAGTAATTTTTATATCTAACGTCGTACCTGGCGATGTGGTCGATGTGCAAACTTTTAAGAAGCGTAAGGCTTATTATGAGGGAAAAGCCATCAATTTTCATGAATATTCTGAGCATAGAACAGAACCTGTTTGCGAGCATTTTGGTGTTTGTGGCGGTTGCAAATGGCAGAATATGAAATATTCTCAACAATTGTATTACAAGCAAAATGAGGTTTATAACAATTTAAAAAGAATCGGAAAGGTCGAAATGCCTGAATTTGAACCAATTTTAGGTTCAGAAAAACAGTTCTTTTATAGAAATAAAATGGAATTTGGTTTCTCGAACGCTCGTTGGATGACCGAAGCCGAAATAAAAAGTGAAGAAGAATTTGATGACCGAAATGCATTAGGTTTTCACATCCCAAAAATGTGGGACAAGATTCTTGATATTACAAAATGTCATTTGCAAGCTGATCCGTCGAATGCGATTCGAAACGAAATACGTCGTTTTGCAATAGAAAACAATTTAGAATTCTTTAATCCTAGAAATCACGAAGGTTTACTTAGAACATTAATGATTCGTACGGCTTCTACTGGTGAAATCATGGTTTTAATTCAGTTTTTTGAAGAAAAAAAAGTACAACGTGAGTTAATTATGAATCATTTGGCTGAAACTTTTCCAGAAATCACTTCATTACAATATGTGATAAATGGAAAACCAAATGATACTATTTATGACCAAGACATAAAATTATTTAAAGGGCGTGATTATATTTTGGAAGAAATGGAAGGTTTACAATTTAGTATTAATGCTAAATCTTTTTACCAAACCAATTCTGAACAAGCCTACGAATTATACAAAATCACCAGAGATTTTGCTGGATTAACAGGGAATGAACTGGTTTACGATTTATATACTGGAACAGGAACGATTGCTCAATTTGTTTCGAAACAAGCTAAAAAAGTAATTGGAGTCGAAGCAGTTCCCGAAGCGATTCATGATGCCAAAGAAAATGCAAAACGCAATAATATTAGCAATTGTGAGTTTTTTGTAGGTGATATGAAAAACGTTTTCAATGATGCTTTTATTACACAACATGGTCATCCTGATGTGATTATTACCGATCCACCTCGTGATGGTATGCATGCTGATGTAGTGAAACAAATCCTAACTATTGCACCCGAAAAAGTGGTATATGTGAGTTGTAACTCTGCAACACAAGCTCGTGATTTAGCACTTATGGACGAAATGTATAAAGTAACTAGAATTCGCCCAGTTGATATGTTTCCGCAAACGCATCATGTGGAAAATGTGGTGCTTTTAGAAAAAAGAAAATAGATTTTTTGATGAAAAAACTAATTATAGCTTCGATTGCCTTAGTAATTACATTTTCATTATGGAATTGTGAGAAAGATGATATTTGCGAAGATGGAACGCCAACAACACCAAGAATGATTGTTGAATTTTATGACAATCTAAATCCAACAGTAAAAAAAACTGTGACTAATTTAGGAATTGTTGCTGACGGAATGACAACTGGAATTTTATATAATGGTGTAAGTAAAATTGAAGTTCCGCTACAAACTACTACGGATATTACAAAATTTAGTTTTATTTATGACTCACAAAATGTAGATCTTTCACTTCGAAATGAGGACAAAATTACCATCAATTATACAAGAAATGATGTTTTTATCTCTAGAGCTTGTGGTTACAAAACACTTTTCACTTTACTAGATAATCCTAATGGAATTATAAAAACTATTGATACTGATAATTGGATTAAAGAAATCGTAATTCAGAAATATAAAATTCTTAACGAAGATGAAGTTCATGTTAAAATTTTCTTTTAAAATTCTAATTTTATTTTTATCATTTGGTTCTTTTGCTCAAGATAAAAAGAAAGATACAATTGTACCTAAAACGCAACGATATGGTTTGCGTCTAGGTATCGATTTGTCTAAACTAGCAAGAACAGTATATGAAAAAAATTATAAAGGATTAGAATTTGTAGGCGATTATCGTTTGACAAAAAAGATGTATCTCGCCGCAGAAATAGGAAACGAAACCAAAACCACAGATGATAATACTGTGAATTTTACAACCAAAGGAACTTATTTTAAAGTAGGTTTCGATTCTAACAATTACGAAAATTGGTTAGATATGGAAAATATGATTCACATTGGTTTGCGTTATGGAGTGAGTTCTTTTAGCCAAGAATTAAATAGTTATAATATATACAATACTTCAACTTATTTTCCTAGAGCAGCTCCAGTTGCTAATGATACTAAATACAACGGATTATCTGCACAATGGGTAGAAGTTGTTGCTGGTATGAAAGTAGAATTATTTAATAATCTTTATGCAGGATTTAGCGCTCGTTTAAACTATCTGGTTTCGAACAAAAAACCTGACAATTTTGATAATTTGTATATTCCCGGCTTCAATAGAACCTATGATGGAAAATTTGGTGTGGGTTGGAATTATACAATTAGTTATTTTATTCCTTTGTATAAAAGTAAAAAATAAAAAAAAGCTTTAGTTGGGGGAACTAAAGCTTTTTTTTAACAAATCAAACAAACTAAAAACAAACTATCTTTTTACGAAAAAAATCGTATTTTTTTATCTTATACAGAAACTTATTATTAAGTTTCTACAGTACAATAGTACAACATATCCGATAAAGAGCAAAATAAAATCGATAAAATGCGTTTATTTTATTATTTTGTAAGTTTATTATTTCAATCAAGGAGCTAATCTTTCTATTTTCCAAGAAAAATCAGAATTTAATTTATACCTAATTCGGTCATGCAAACGATTAGGACGACCTTGCCAGAATTCAATTTCATGTGGTTCAACAATATAACCGCCCCAATTTTTAGGACGAAGTATTTCTTTCCCTTCACAATCGACTTCTAATTGTTTCAATTTATCTTCTAAAACTCCTCTTGATGGGATTACTTCGCTTTGGTTAGACACAATAGCGCCTAATTTGCTTCCGTCTGGTCTAGATTCGAAATAACCATCAGAAAGATTTTCTGCAATTTTTCTAACTTTTCCTTTTATGATAATTTGACGCTCTAACGAATGCCAGAAAAAAGATAAACATACATTTGGATTATTAGCTATGGCTCGACCTTTTTCGGAATCATAATTGGTGTAAAAAATAAAACCTTCATAAGTAAATTGCTTCAAAAGTACAACTCGAGCTTTAGGAAACCCATCTAAACCGATGGTAGAAACAGTCATTGCATTAACTTCCTCTACTCCGCCAAAATCTTCGACTTCATGAAACCATTTTTTGAAAAGCATTATCGGATCTTCTGGAATATTAGTTTCCAACAACTCACTTTTTTCGTATGATTTCCTGTAATTACTTAAATCTTTCATTTTGTTGGTTTTTTATAATTCAAAAACTTTACCATCATCTCCCAAAACCGTATTTTCGAAAATTGTTTGTGCTTCCGCTGCAAATAAACTTATCGATTCATATCTGGTCGAATAATGTCCTAAAATAAGTTGTTTACAATTGGCTTGTAATGCAATTCTGGCAGCTTCTTTTGCAGTCGAATGCATGGTTTTCTTGGCTAATTCTGTTTCAGATTCTAGAAAAGTGGTTTCGTGATACAAAACATCTACATTTTTAATTATTGGAATAATCGACTCATTGTATATTGTGTCCGAACAAAATGCATAACTTTTAGGAACTTCTGGATCGAAAGTTAATTCGGAATTCGGAATTACTCGTCCGTCTTCTAAAGTAATATCTTTTCCATTTTTTATATTCTGAAAATAACAGGTTTCTATTTCGTAATTCTGAACCGCATTTACATTTAGTTTGCGTTCTTTTATTTTTTCTTGAAACAAAAATCCATTAGTATAAACTCTGTGCTTTAATGGAATTGTTTTCACAATCACTTTATCATCTTCAAAAATTATTTCAGATTCGACGCTTGTCAATTCTACAAAATGCAGTTCATATTGTGGCCAAGAATTGGATAATTTTAACTGTAATTTTATAACTTCTTGAATTCCTTTTGGCCCATAAACAGTTAAATCATTATTTCTATTTAACAAATTGAAAGTAGAAATTAATCCTATTAATCCATAAAAATGATCACCGTGCAAATGGGAAATAAAAATATGGTTTATAGCAGAAAACTTGATTTTATTCTTACGCAATTGCACTTGTGTTCCTTCTCCACAGTCTATTAGAAATAATCTATTTCTAATTTCTAATACTTGCGAAGTTGGGTTTGTAAATGTTCTTGGTGTGGCTGCATAACAACCTAATATAGTAAGATTCATTAGTTTTTTCCCTTTCTGCGATTGCGTTCAGTTTTTATTAATAATAACTCACGACTGGTTTGTCCTGCAACTGAAGTATTTTCTTCGGCACGACGAATTAAGTAAGGCATCACATCTTTTACAGGGCCAAATGGCAAATATTTTGCTACATTATAACCTTCGTTAGCTAAATTATAACTTATATTATCGCTCATCCCATACAATTGTCCGAACCAAATGCGTTCGTCATTTTTAGCAATGTTTTTTTCTTGCATTTTTTCCATCAAAGTGTATGAACTCAATTCGTTGTGAGTTCCTGCAAAAACTGCCATTTTATCAATATTATTAAGCATATAAGAAACTGCTGCATCAAAATTATCATCTGTTGCTTGTTTCGATTCACAAATAGGCAATTTATATCCTTTTTCTTCGGCACGCTTGTTCTCTTTTTCCATATAAGCGCCACGAACGAGCTTCATTCCTATATAAAAACCTTCAGTTTTTGCTTGTTCATGCAACTTTTTAAGATAATCCAATCTATCCCAACGATACATTTGTAACGTGTTGTAAACAATAGGTTTTTGCTTGTTGTATTTTTGCATCATTCTGGCAACCAATTCATCGGCAGCGTCTTGCATCCAACTTTCTTCTCCATCTATGAGTAATGAAATGTCATTTTCAAAAGCTTTTTTACATACTTTTTCAAATCGCTCTTCTACCCTATTCCATTCTTCTTGTTCTGCATCGGTTAGGGTTTGTCCTTCACCTAGTTTTTCGTACAATTCGAATCGTCCGAAACCTGTTGGTTTAAAAACGGCAAACGGAATGGCTTTCTTTTCTTTGGCAAAATCAATGATTTTCAACGTCATATTCATAGCATCATCAAAATGTGCTTCGTCTTCTTTTCCTTCTACCGAATAATCTAAAACCGAAGAAACGCCTTTGGTAAACATTTTATCGACCACAGGAATACAATCATCTTCGGAAATTCCGCCACAAAAATGGTCAAAAACAGTGGCTCTAATTAATCCTTCGACAGGTAAATTAGCATTCAAAGCAAAATTTGTAACCGCAGTTCCAATTCTAACTAAGGGTTGAACGGCAATCATTTTAAACAAAAAATAAGCTCTATCAAGCTCGGTATCACTTTTTAAAGAAAAAGCATTTTGGGTATTATCGAAAATTTTATCCATATAAATAATAATGTTATGCAAATATAATATAGTAGCGTATTTTTTTATGCAAATTTTACTTTATTTTGCACAACATATAAAATAATACAAGCCAATATGGTTTCAATAGTTTCAAACGGATATTCAATACATTTTAGCCAAGGCGGTTATGATTTTTTAAATCGTAATATTAAAGAAAATAATTACTCGAAAATTTTTGTTTTAGTCGACGAAAATTCTAACGAATATTGTCTTCCGCAATTGTTACCAATGATTGAAACTCAATCTGAAATAGAAATTATCGAACTAGAATCGGGCGAGGAAAACAAAACCATCGAGACTTGCGTTCAAATTTGGAATGTTTTAATCGAATTAGGTGCCGATAGAAAAAGTTTAATCATCAATCTTGGTGGTGGGGTAATTACCGATATGGGAGGATTTATAGCTTCCACTTTCAAGCGTGGTATTTCTTTTGTAAATATTCCTACAACTTTATTATCGATGGTTGATGCCTCCGTTGGCGGAAAAAATGGCGTAGATTTAGGTGGATTAAAAAATCAAATTGGAACCATTACTAATCCAGAAATGGTGATTATAGATTCTAGTTTTTTAGAATCACTTCCGCAAAACCAGATGCGTTCTGGTCTTGCTGAAATGCTAAAGCACGGACTAATTGCCAAAAAATCACATTGGGAAAAATTTAAAAATCTAAAAGAAATAAACTTTGATGATTTTGATGATTTAATTTTCGAATCGATAACTATAAAAAGTGATATTGTAACGCAAGATCCAACCGAAAATGGAATTAGAAAAGCCTTAAACTTTGGACATACACTAGGACATGCTATTGAAACTTATTTTTTAGAAAATACTGAGAAAATAAATTTACTACATGGAGAAGCGATTGTCGCTGGAATGATATTAGAAAGTTATATTTCGTTACAACAAAAGCTAATTTCTGGAAATGAATATGCAGAAATAAAATCAACTTTAAATAATATTTTCGATAAGATAATTATCGATGAAAATGAGCAAGAAAATATCATCGAATTACTCATTCACGACAAGAAAAATGAGTACGGAAAAGTACAATTTGCACTTTTAGATGGCATCGGAAAAATAAAAATAAATCAAGCCACTGATAACGAAACAATTATCGATGCATTTTTAGATTATAAAAATTAATGATTTTTTATTAAAATATATATTATCACATTAATATTTTTTTAAATTTGTGCCATGAGCAACGGCTGTAAAGACACCAACAATAATAATTCTCGAAAACCTAAAAATGGTTTTGTAAATTCTGTTTTAAGAAAACGGGAAAGTTTGTTGGCTTTATTTTCGATAAATTCATTTAGGCATAACGAATTAGAAATAGTTTTTGCAAATATTCGAGTTTGATTAAAAAGTATCTTATTTTTTTTATACTTTTAATCCTTATAAATCTCTGATAAATAAATGAATACAAAATATTCTGACTTAATAAATCAAACATACTACTTCCCGCAAGAAGAATTCACACTTGCAAAAGACAATCTTGAGTTTCATAAAATAGATTTAATGAAACTAGTCGAACAATACGGAACACCATTAAAGTTTACTTACTTACCACAAATTTCCAGTAACATAAAAAGAGCCAAAAGCTGGTTTAGAAGTGCAATGGAAAAAAACAATTATGAAGGTAAATATTACTATTGTTATTGTACAAAAAGCTCTCATTTTGAATATATTATGAATGAAGCTTTTAAAAACAACATTC
>NZ_JBDTQE010000096.1:0-8029 GCF_039932285.1 Flavobacterium sp. | reverse complement strand
GAATATCTAGTTTGGTACATTAACCAAAGAGAAGCGCAAAATTATTTGAACGAAAAAAAAGCAGGCACTTATATCCCAAATTTAAACAAACAAGATATAATGGAATTACCAATTAAAATTCCTCCTATCAAAGTGCAAAAAGCTATTGCTAACGCAGCAATTTTATTAAATAAAGAATTAGAAATACTAGAAAAAATTAAAACCAGTAGAAAGGAACTTATCCAAAATCAATTATTAAAATTAATAGAAAATGACTAATACAAACCCAACCCAAGACCAAATAAATAAAGCACTTTGGGGTGCATGTGATACATTTAGAGGAGCTTTTGATTCTTCTGAATACAAAAATTACATCCTAGTATTCATGTTTTTAAAATACATGAGTGATGTTTGGAAAGATCATTACGAAGAATTTAAACAACAATATGGCGATAATGAAGAACTTATCCAAAGAAAATTACAAAGAGAACGTTTTGTATTACCAGAGAATTGCTCGTTCGACTACCTATATGAAAACAGAAACGACACCAACATTGGAGAGATAATAGACAAAGTTCTTGCCAAAATCGAAGATAAAAACCTAACGAAATTAGAAGGTGTATTTAGAAATATCTCTTTTAATTCTGACAAGTTAGGTCAAACCAAGGACAGAAACAGAAGATTAAAAAACCTTTTAGATGATTTTGCAAGTCCAGTTTTAGATTTTAGACCTTCTAAGTTAAATAAAGTGGAAGATGTTTTAGGAAATTCATACATGTATCTTATCGGCGAGTTTGCCAGTGGTGCTGGTAAAAAAGGAGGTGAATTTTATTCTCCAGATGAAGTTAGCGAATTATTAGCGAGATTAGTCAATCCTAAACCAGGAGATAGAATATGTGATCCAACTTGCGGTTCCGGTTCTCTATTAATTAAAGTGGGCGAACAAGTAAAAGAGAAAGATGGTTCTAGATCAAAAGACTTTGCACTTTATGGTCAAGAAAGTAATGGCGATACTTGGGCATTAAGTAAATTAAACATGTTCCTTCACGGAATGGATGGTGCCAGAATAGAATGGTGCGACACCATCAATAATCCACAACTAATTGAAGGCGAATATTTAATGAAGTTTAATATAGTAGTAGCAAATCCTCCTTTTAGTCTGGATAAATGGGGAGCTGAAAATGCTGAAACAGACCGCTTCAAAAGATTTCTTCGAGGAACGCCTCCAAAAAGCAAAGGTGATTATGCGTTTATTTTACACATGATAGATACCACATTGCCTGATGGTAGAATTGGTGTTATAGTGCCACATGGAGTATTATTTAGAGGTGCTGCAGAAGGGAAAATACGTCAAAAACTTATCGAAGAAAATCTATTAGAAACAGTAATCGGTTTACCCAGTAACCTCTTTTTTGGTACGGGCATTCCTGCGGCAATAATGATTTTCAATAAAGCTAAAAAATCAAAAGATGTTTTGTTTATTGATGCTAGCAAAGAATATCAAGACGGGAAAAAGCAAAACAGATTGAGAGAAATTGATATTCAAAAAATTGTTTCAACCTATCAAAACTTTCAAGTAACAGAAAAGTACAGTAATGTTGTTTCTCTAAAAGAAATAAAAGAGAACGATTATAATTTGAACATTCCTCGTTATGTCGATACGTTTGAAGAGGAAGAACCTGTCGATTTAGCAAAAGTAAAAGCAGAAATCAATTCACTTGAAGGAGAACTAACCGAAGTACGAAAAGAAATGCAACAGTACCTAGAAGAACTAGGCTTATAAAAAATAGTAGTTATGAAATACATAAACCTTAAAAACAAAATTGATACTATTAAAGAAAAAATAGTTCAAAACGGAAAATTAACTAAAGAACAGCTAAACAAAATCAATAATAAATTTCGTTTAGAATGGAACTTTAACTCCAATAGCATGGAAGGCAACACCCTAACTATTGAAGAAACGCGCAGTGTAATGGTGGGCAATTTAGAGGTACACCAAAAACCAATTAAAGATGTTTTAGAAATGAAAGGACATGATGAAGTCATTTCGGAAATTCTTAAAATTGGCAAGGGCGAAATTCGTCTTTCTGAAAGAAGAATTAAAGACATTCATCTTGGGATAATGCACGAGGAAGATTTAGAAAAAAAGAAGAAAATTGGAACATGGAAACCAGAGAACAATGAAATATTGAATCACAAAGGTGAAAAATACACTTTCGTTGATTGGGAATTGGTACCTGAGAAAATGCACGAGTTACTAAATAAAACCAATGCTGCAATTGATGCCATAACGTCAAATAGCAAAAACGCTCCTCATCCCATTGACGTGGCACTACAATTTCATTTAGAATATCTTGAAATACATCCATTTTACGATGGTAATGGTCGAACGGCTCGAATTCTAACAAATCTAATCTTAATTGCATTAGGTTACACTCCGTTTTGGATTACTAAACAGGAACGCTCTATTTACTATAACTTCATTAGCGACATCCAAAGTTACGGCGGTGAAAAAGAAGCTTTTTACCAATATGTAGCTGGCTTAATTGAACGTTCAGAACAGTTGGTGCTAGATGTAATTGAAGGTAAAGAAATTGATGAGGACGACGATGTAGAAAAAGAATTGGAGTTACTAAAGCGTCAATTAAAAACCAAAGACGTCAAAGTAGAACCTAAATCCAACGAGATCATCAAAGAACTTTACAACAACTCCTTCCGAAAGCTATTTATTCATTTAGTCGAGAAAACTAAAAAATTCGATGAAATGTTTGTAGAAAAGAAATTTCAAAATTCTGCCGAAGGTAATCGTTCTTGGAACAGAGGAATAGAATATTTTGATGAGTTTTTTGAAAACATATATGAAGAAAAATCAAACACAGTAGACAATAATTTCGGAGAAAATCCTAAATATAAAAAAATTGACGATTTAAGGTTAAGCATTTTATACAACGGATTTAAGCATGATGGAACAAATACGTTCCAACAATACACGAACATTTGGGTGATGTTTCAAGATTATTATTATATCATCAACGATAGAAATAGTCACAACGACGACAAATATTTCTGTAAAAAATTGTATTCAGAGCCAATAACAGAGGAGGAAATAAAAGTAATAGTAAATAAGCTTTCCAAAAAATTATTAGAGGAAATTAAGGATGCTATAAAATCAAAATAACTATGTACAACCCATACAACACAACTACAAAAATTAATGACTTGCTCGAAAATATCGGACAGGTATTAGACATTACCCAAGCACAACACGAATTAGTTGAGCAACGATACACAGCAGTTTCCAATCAACTTTCACAAGAAGGTTCAAAATTAAGTGTTTACAAATCAGAAATTTTGCCACAAGGTTCTTTTCTTTTAGGCACAATGATAAGACCTGTTATGGAAGAAGACGAATTAGATGTCGATTTAGTATGTCGTTTAAAGGGTAAAAAATACGACTGGGCTCAAATTAACTTAAAGCACGAAGTAAAAGACCAACTAATTTACAATAATGAAGATTACAAAAGAATGCTTGATGAGGAAGGTAATCGATGTTGGACACTGGTTTACGCTGGCGACAAATTTCATTTAGATATACTTCCAGCTTTAGTGGGTAATAACAATCATATCAATCTTAGCGAACGTTCCTTTAGTAAATTAGATAAAACCGATTTAGAAAATATTTCACTTCGAATTACAGACCGAAGAGAAACCAACTACACAACAGAAACCAATCCGGTTTACTGGCTAAAAAGTAACCCATTAGGTTATGCCGCTTGGTTCAAAGAAAGAAGCAATGTAAATATACTACGAACAGTTTTGCTAAGCGAAAGCGTAACGCCATTACCAGGATATAAAAAAATAAAAGAGCCATTAGTAAGAGTAGTTCAAATTCTAAAAAGACATCGAGATATTATGTATGGTGGCGATCAATACAAACCTATATCTATAATTATAACAACATTAGCAGCCAAGGCTTATCAAAAAGAAACCAATGTTATTGATGCTTTAATCAATATTTTAAACACGATGCATTTACACATGAAAGAAGTGTATAGTGTTAAACACAATAAAAATATTTGGTGGATTAGCAATCCAGTAAACGACGAGGAAAACTTTGCCGATAGATGGCCAAACGAATTGGAACGACAAGAAAATTTCTTCTCATGGTTAGAAAAAGCAAGAAGTGATTTTGGAGCATTGCAGAACATGGATTCAAGCACGGCATATCGTATCTTAAAAAACATTTTAGGAACAAGAGCAGTAAATGAAGCAGTAAGAAATTTAGGCTATGACGATTTGATAAATGAAAATCTTAAGCCAATTAATTATTCTGCTCAAATGCTATCAGCACCGCATAGAGAAAGACCAGTATGGAATTTAAGTCTTGTATATTACTGTAACATTTCTGGAGTTTATACCGATGTAACCGATCGTAAAAAACGAAAAAACATAACTACCGCTACTCTATTACCTAAAGGATGTTATGTAACATTCAATGCCATGGATACCAATGTGCCTAAACCATATGATGTGTATTGGCAAGTAGTAAATAACGGACAAGAAGCTACCAATGGCAATTGTTTACGAGGTGGTATTTTTAAAGCGCAAACTGCTGGAAAAGGTGGATTAGTATATACTGATGCAACGGCTTTTTCAGGCTTGCATTGGGTAGAATGTTTTATCGTAAAAAATGGAGTTTGTGTTGCAAGGAGTTCCGAATTTTTTGTAAATATTAAATAATAATGAGCGATAAAATAAACATAATTGATGAAATTGAAAGCCGCATCAAAAAGGGTTTAATCAATGGGTATAACGATAACATACTTTTTACACAAAACTATTCCGATTTGCAATCGCGAATAATTGAATACCTAATTGTAGTAAATGTGGCTCAGGAACTTAAAGAATACTGCTTTAAAAGAGGCATTGATGTTAATTTAGAATATTCACTAAATAATTTCTATAATAATGCTTTTCCTTCTGCAGTAATTGAAGGAGATATTTTTAATTCGAAACTAGTAAACAGAAAAAACCATTCTCCTGAAGATAGTAAATCAAAAAGATTAGATATTGTACTCACTAGTGAAATGCAAAATAACAATGAAACATTTCCTTCCACAAAATCAATGGTTGGCATTGAAATAAAATCCATAAATCAAGCCAATAAAAAAATTAAGCAAGATATAATTCGACTTTCAAAAGCATTGAATTTAACCGATCCTATTAGCGAAAATTATATAAAGGCAGGTTTTGTTTGCTTCTTCAAAAGATTTGACAAAGAAGATAAAATTATGAGTAACAAAGAGTATGAAATCAAAGTAAAAAAAGAATTAGAAAAATGGCAAACTTATTTTCAAGATTTAAGAGAAACATACACAGCTTTGAGATGTAGCATTTCAGAAGTAAAAGTGGCTACTTCCACGGCTGAAAATTATGTACAAAATTTCCAAGAACATGAATATGATTTTTCAGAAGTAGCACAAAACACAGGTTTTATAAATGCCTATTGCATTAGAATTGACAGAAATGAGTAAAAACAATAACATAATACCGCTAGGCTGGACAACTAAATCTTTAGGGCAAATTGGCACTTTTCTAAAAGGAAAAGGAATTACTAAAGCTGAAATTGTTGAAACAGGAAAACCCTGTATTCGCTATGGTCAAATATATTCAGAATATAACTATTTCGTAGAAGAGTTTAAATCATTTATTAATGAAACCTCCGCTAATAGTAGTGAGAGAATTTATAAAAACGATTTACTTTTTGCTGGTTCTGGAGAAACTTTAGTGGATATCGGTAAATGCGTTGCCTACATCAAAGACGATGAAGCGTATGCAGGCGGAGATATAATAATATTGAGAACAACATCAGAAGATGCTCATTATTTAGGGTATTTATTTAATGCGGATGAATTCAAAAAACAGACCTACAAATTAGGACAAGGTCACTCAGTGGTACATATTTACTCAAGTAGTTTAAAAAATATTAAAGTTGCGCTACCGCCTTTACCCGAACAACAAAAAATAGCCAAAATCCTTGCCACTTGGGACAAAACTATAAAACTGCAACAACAACTCATTGACAACAAAAAGCAATACAAAAAAGCAGTTATGAAAAAATTGTTGACCGGTGAAGTGAGATTTAAAGGGTTTAGAGAAAAGTGGACAGATATAAGATTAAAAGATACATTAAATTATGTTAGACCCGATAAGTATATTGTAGAAACAGAGGAATATTCAAATGTGTTTAAAACACCTGTACTGACAGCGAACAAAGGATTTATTTTAGGTTATACAAACGAAGTAAAAGGTATTTATAATGATTTACCAATCATAATATTTGATGATTTTACAACTGATAATAAGTACGTGGATTTTAATTTTAAAATCAAATCCTCAGCAATCAAAATTTTAAAAACAACATGTGAAAATTTTGATTTAAAATTTATTTATGAACGAATGCAAATTTTCAATTTTCCAAAAGAAGAACATAAAAGATATTACATTTCAGAATATCAATATTTAAAATTTAAATGTCCTTCAATAGACGAACAACTAAAAATATCAAACTTTTCAAGTAACATAGATTTAGAAATAAAAGCTTTAGAAGACGAATTAATTTCACTTCAAAACCAAAAACAAGGATTAATGCAACACTTGTTAACAGGTACAACAAGGGTTATAAACTAAATAAAATGTCAGAAAAATTTAAAATATTATCAATAGATGGTGGCGGTATAAGAGGTGTTTATCCAGCAATGTATTTAGCGCTTTTTGAAGAAGAATTAAAACGAAGAAATGTGGAGAGATGGCAAATTTATCAAAATTTCGATTTAATTTGCGGCACTTCAACAGGCGGTATAATGGCAATTGCTTTAGCTTTAGGTATTCCTGCAAGAGAAATCTACAATCTATACCTAGAAAAAGCAAACGATATTTTTGGTAGTAAAAAAACCAAATTTGAACAACTATTCTCGGCATCACATGACAGAAGTTCACTTGAAAAATTAATTCAAGATATTTTTAAAAAATACAATAACGAAAAAGACCCAAAACTTAAAGATTGCAAAACCAATGTTTGTATTCCTGTTTTTGATTTACTTGAAGGAAAACCATCAGTACTTAAAAACAAGTACCATCAAAATTTCACAAGAGATTATCATATTCCAGCATACAAAGCAGCTTTAGCAACAGCTGCAGCACCATCATTTTTTGACCCATATTCATCTGATTATTTAACAGAAGATGGCAAATCAAAACCATTTAAGAATAAAGTTGATGGTGGTGTTTTTGCAAACAATCCAACTTTAATTGGTATTGTAGAAGCTGAAAGCGCTTTCTATCAAGAAAAAAGTAATTTAAGTATTCTATCGGTTGGCACTGGGTTTCAGAAATTCTCAGACGGTAAAAAAAGAGAAAATTGGGGAATTACGTATTGGATAAATTTTAAAAAGAAACGCCTTATCGATCTTTTCATGCAAGCACAATCACAACAGGTCGAAAACTTAGTCTACGTTATGCAAAATGGTATCGATAAAGAAAAAATAGCAAATCCCAATTTTGTTTATCACAGAGTAAATGCCGAATTAGATGAAACTTTAAATATCGAATTAGACGATACAGACAAAGAAAGATTAGAAGCACTAGCACAAAAAGCAACCTATAGATTTCACGAAGATGCAACGAGAATTATTAAAGATTTTGGGACTGGCAGCAGGTGGGCTGATACTCAATAAAATACTAACCGAAGTCGAAGAAAACTACAACGATATGGCAAATACACACAACCACTTTTTAAAGTTCGAACAAAATATTTCTTTAACACCAACAAAGAAAGCTAAACTCATTGCATCTCGTAGGGCATTGCAAGAGAGAATAGTAAATTATTTTAGACTATATACAAAACTTCCAGTACCTAAATTTTATATCCAAGGTTCTTATAAAATGAATACAATGGTGTTGGCGAATGACGGAACCTACGATGTCGATTTAGGAATTTATTTCCTTGCTAATCCTTATGTAACCTCTTTTACAGTACAAGATTATGTAA
>NZ_JBDTQE010000095.1:0-8281 GCF_039932285.1 Flavobacterium sp. | reverse complement strand
AACAAGAAGTAGCAAACGGCAATGGCCACATAGAATTGGCACGAGCTAATCCTACAACATCATTTAATTTTGTTGCAAAAAAACCTTCACCAGTTACTCCTTCCGGAGCTTCTACAATATTTATATTTGAACTCATTTTTTATTATTTTGAATTATAAATGATAAATCATTTAAAATAAAATTACTCCCACTCAAGGGCTTTCTTTTTAATAATATAGAAAAAACCAACTAATAATAGCGACATAAATATCACCATCTTAACCATTCCTTCGATTCCTAATTCCTGAAAATTGATAGCCCAAGGATATAAAAATATTACCTCAACATCAAAAAGCACAAATAAGATAGCAACCAAAAAATATTTTACAGAGAAAGGAATTCTAGCGTTCCCAATAGATTCGATACCACTTTCAAAATTTTTATCTTTATTTACAGATGATCTTTTTGGACCTAAAAAACTTGACCCAATGATAGTTAATACCACAAATCCGACAGCAAGTCCCATTTGCATAAATATTGGTAAATAATCTAATTGATTTGATTGCATTGTTTACAAATTAGTTTTTATCATTTACAAAGATACATGGCTGGAATTAAATCACAACCAAAAACGGCAATTTCAACCAAAAAAATTCATATTAATTAGTTATTTTTAATGTTTCTAAATTACAAGTTCTGAAATGTTAAATTTTTTATTGATTTTAAACAAAAAGCGTGAATTAAAATCAATAAAAAACTCAAAACCCAAACAATTAGATTTATTTGAAAAATAATTTAAAATAAATACAATATAGTCTAAAAAATTAACAAAAATGGTACTAATTTTGATACAGTTTTAATGAAATTTTAACCATCTATTTACTCTTAATTTTTTAATCCAAATGAAAACGAAAAAATTTGTTTATTTGTTTATTGCAGTTCTTATTTTTCAAGCATGTGGCAGAAAATCAGCCGCCGATTTTAATTCAGATTTTTCGTTATTTAAGGGTATCATTTCAAACTTTACAGGAGGCATAGTCTCGGCACAATCTGATATTCGAGTCGTGCTTGCTTTCGATAAAAAAGATTGGATTAAAGACCAAGTTTTAGACAATGATATATTTGACACTTCTCCAAGTGTAACCGGAAAAGTAGTGGCTTTATCTAGCAATACTATTGCTTTTATTCCTGAAAAAAAACTAGATCCAGATACAGAATATCAAGTCACGTTGAAAGTCGACAAAATCTTAACGACTGTCAAAAAAGAATTAGCAGATTTCAATTTTACTGTAAAAACGCTAAAGCAAGATTTTCTTGTCACCACACAAGACATTCAATCGTATAGCAAAGATTATCAATACCTAAACTGTACGCTAAAAACAGCCGATAATATTGATTTTGAAACTGCTCAAAAATTAGTAACTGCCGAACAAAATGGCAAAAATGTTGCTGTAAAATTTATTAAATCTACCAGTACAACTACCGAATTCAAATTTATTATAGACAGTATTCAACGTTCAGATAACGATAGTAATCTCGAGATTTTATACGATGGAAATGATTTTGATATAGATCAAAAAGGCAAAATTGACTATACTATTATTGGAAAAGACAATTTTAAAGTGGTCAACGTTTCTATTCCTGAAGGTGACAATCAAACTTTGTTAATTAATTTTTCTGATGCTTTACAAAAAGGACAAGATTTTAAAGGATTGGTTAATATTCAAAACACAAAAAATTTAAAATTTAGTACACAAGGCAATTTATTGAAGGTGTTTTTCAACAACGAAGTCGAAAAAGCACCAATAAAACCGGTTGTTACGGAAGCAATTGTTGAAACTGTCGATTCTGCTACTGTTGCTGTCGATTCTGCTGTTGCAGAAGCTGTTGAATATGTAGAACCAATCGAAGAAGCCACAACTCCAGAGCAAGTAATGTCTGGAAGTATTTTAGTAGAAGTTTTTCAAGGAATTGAAAGCGAGAATGGTTATAAAATGAAACAAAATTTCTCGACAACCGTTTCATTCGATCAAATAAAACCAAATGTTAAGTTTACTAAAAACGGAACTATTTTGCCAAGTTCTAACAATTTAAAACTAAACTTTGAAGCGGTAAATTTAAGTGCTGTCGATGTTAAAGTATATAAAATATATAAAAACAACATTCTTCAATTCTTGCAATACAACGATCTAAACGGCGCACAAAATCTAAAAAAAGTAGCACAACCTATTGCGAAAAGCACCATCAATCTAAAAGAAAACAAACTCGTTAATTTTAGCGAATGGAATACTTTTGCGCTCGATTTATCAAAAATAATTACACCCGAACCAGGTGCCATATACCGTGTCGAATTTTCATTCAAAAAGAAATATTCTCTTTACAAATGTGAAGGATCAACTAACGAAGAAGAAGCTACTGAAGAGGAAGAAACTGATGAAAACGATGTGAATTATAGCGGAAACAGCTACGATGAATATTATTATGAAGATTACGACTGGAGAGAAAGCGAAGATGCTTGCTCGCAATCTTACTTTTATAATACAACTATAGGAACCAATATTTTAGCTTCCGATTTAGGTGTTATTGCTAAACGTGGCGAAAACAAATCCTATTTATTTGCTGTCAATAACATTGTAACTACTGAACCAGTTTCGAATGCGAGAGTAGAGTTGTACAATTTCCAACAGCAAAAACTAGCAACCGAAGCCACAAATAGCGAGGGAATTGCACAATTCGAACTTGATAAATTCGCTTATTTTGCTATTGTTACCCTAGGCGACCAATCTACTTATGTAAAATTAGATGACGGAAACTCACTTTCTGTTAGTAATTTCGATGTGGCTGGAGAATCTTTACAAAAAGGCTTGAAAGGTTTTATATATGGCGAACGTGGCGTTTGGCGTCCTGGCGATAATTTGTACTTGTCCTTTATTTTTAATGATGCAGCCAATAAAATTCCAAATGCACATCCAATAAAATTCAGACTATCTGATCCTAACGGAAAAATAACATATCAAACGATTCAGAAATCGAACGAACTCAATCATTATAGTTTTATAGTTCCTACCGATGCCGATGCGCCAACAGGAAGTTGGGAAGCAATGGTTAGTGTGGGTGGTGCAAAATTTTATAAAAATATTAAAATTGAAACCATCAAACCCAATCGTTTAAAAATTAAAAACGTTTTCAAAAACGCAGTGCTTTCTTCTTCTTATCCAAACACGAGTAATTTGCAAGTCAACTGGCTTCATGGTGCTGTGGCAAAAGAGTTAAAGGTGGAAATGCAAGCCAAATTCTCACAAGATGTTACTAGTTTCAAAGGATATTCCAACTATGATTTTGATGATGAAGTTCGTCAATTTAGCACCGAAGAAATTAATGTTTTTTCAGGAAAAGTAGATGCAAACGGAAAAGCGTCAGTTACTATCGATCCTAAACTACAAGGGCAAGCTCCAGGAATGTTGCGAGCTGCTTTTATGACTAAAGTATATGAAGAAGGTGGCGATTTTAGTACCGATGTAATGGCAACAACCTATTCTCCTTACAAAACGTATGTAGGATTAAAATTGCCAGAATTAACCAAATATCAAATGCTCGAAACGAGAGTTAACAATCGTTTTGATGTAGTTACTGTCGATGAAAATGGCCGCCCAAAATCGGTAAAAAACCTAGAAGTAAAAGTATTTAAAGTAGAATGGCGCTGGTGGTGGGATTCATCAAACGATGATGTCTCAAATTACAATTCATCAAACGCAACTACTTCTTACAAAACATTGAGAATAAATACCGATGCAAACGGGAAAGGTAGTTTCCAATTTGCATTAACAGATGAAGAATGGGGACGCTATATGATTCGAGTTACCGATCCAACTGATGGTCATGCCACAGCACAAACTGTCAACATTGATTATCCTTATTGGTCAGGAAAAACAAGAAATACCGATGCTTCAACAGCCAATATGTTGGTTTTTTCTACCGATAAGAAAAATTATGCCGTAGGCGAAAAAGCACAAATATCATTCCCTTCAAGTGAAGGTGGTCGCGCATTAATATCCATAGAAAACGGATCAAAAGTAGTACAAACACTTTGGGCAAAAACTAAAAAAGGAGAAACTAAAGTCGAAGTTCCTATTACAGCTGCTATGGCGCCAAATGTGTATTTCAACATTACGTTATTGCAACCACATGCATCGACTAAAAACGATTCACC
Source organism: Flavobacterium sp. (assembly GCF_039932285.1). Taxonomy (GTDB): domain Bacteria; phylum Bacteroidota; class Bacteroidia; order Flavobacteriales; family Flavobacteriaceae; genus Flavobacterium. The sequence continues at coordinate 4,092 of NZ_JBDTQE010000095.1, read as the reverse complement.
AATAAGAATGTACGGAATTATTCCCGTTGAAGTGATTGATAAAAATACGATTTTAGAACCTAAACTTATCATGCCTGATGTTTTGAAACCAGAGCAAGCATTTAACGTAAAAGTGAGTGAAAAATCAGGAAAAGCAATGACTTATACCATTGCCGTTGTCGATGAAGGATTGTTAGATTTAACCCGTTTTAAAACACCAAATGCATGGGACAGCTTTTATGTTCGTGAAGCTTTGGGTGTAAAAACTTGGGATGTTTACGATGATGTAATTGGCGCTTATGGCGGAAAAGTAAACCAAATATTTAGTATTGGTGGTGACCAAGATTTAGGTGGTGGAAAAGCTAAAAAAGCCAACCGTTTTAAACCTGTAGTCATTTATCTTGGACCATTTAAACTTGAAGCAGGTGATACGAAAACACACCAAATAAAATTACCAAAATATATTGGTTCGGTAAGAACAATGGTAGTGGCTGGCGATGCAAAAACAAGTGCTTATGGCGCTGTCGAAAAAGCAACACCAGTTCGTAGTCCTTTAATGGCATTGGCTTCGTTACCTCGAAAAATTTCACCATCAGAAAAAGTGACGATTCCTGTGACTATTTTTGCTATGGAAAATCATGTCAAAAATGTTTCTGTACAAATAAAAACAAGCCCTGGTTTAAAAATTATTGGTAAAGCAATTCAAAATTTAAATTTTACAAGTCCAGATGAAAAAATGACGTATTTCAACCTCGAAGTGGGCGCTTCGACAGGTATTGCAAAAGTACAAGTCATTGCAACTTCAGGTAAAGAAAAATCTACTTATGATGTCGAGATTGATATGACCAACCCAAATCCTGTAACCAATACTTATACGGATCTCGTTTTAGAACCAAATAGCTCTAAATCTATTTCTTGGAAAACATTTGGTGTCGCTGGAAGTAACAAAGCAAGATTGGAGATTTCATCAATGCCATCAATTAATTTTAATGGAAGGTTGCAATATCTAATTCAGTATCCACATGGTTGTGTCGAGCAAACTACTTCATCAGTTTTTCCTCAATTATATTTGAATGACATTGCTGATATTGATGCCAATCGCAAAGCATTAATTCAGAAAAATGTAACGGCAGGAATTACAAGATTGGGAGGTTTTCAATTGGCCAACGGCGGAATGTCGTATTGGCAAGGTGATACTTCTGCCGATGATTGGGGAAGTTCTTATGCAGGTCATTTCTTGCTTGAAGCCGAGAAAAAAGGTTATGTTTTACCAATAAATTTCAAACAAAAATGGGTTTCATATCAACAAAAAGAAGCTAAAAAATGGCGTTTTGAAGCAAAATATGGCAATGATTTTGCGCAAGCTTATCGTTTATACACCTTAGCATTAGCAGGTTCCCCTGATTTATCATCGATGAATAGATTGCGTGAAACTTCAGGGATTTCTAACGAGAGTAAACTGCGATTGGCTGCTGCTTATGTTTTAGCAGGACAAAAACAAGCAGGAATGTCTTTGTTATTAAAATCTAAAATCGATGAAGATTATAATGACCGTTACATCTATTACTACTATGGTTCTAGCGATCGTAATCGTGCTATGGCATTAGAAACATTAATCTTATTAGGTCAGAAACAAAAAGCATTTATTATGGCAAACAAACTCGCCAAACAAATGTCTGCCGACCAATGGATGAGCACACAAACAACCGCATATTGCTTGTATTCGATGTCAAAATTTGCTCAATTTAATGGAGGAAAAGGCATTAATGTTCAGTTTAACGATGGCGGAAAAACTTTAGGGATTAATACCAATAAAACATTAGCAGAAAGAAGTTTGACTATCAAAAATGGAGCAAACGGAATCACAATTAAAAACAACAAAAACAATACGTTATATGTTCGTGTTTTAAATTACGGCATTTTGCCTGTGGGTCAAGAACAAGTTGTTCAAAATAATTTGAGTGCCAAAGTTATTTTCAAAAACAGAAAAGGCAGCATTATAAATGTTTCTAAAATAAACCAAGGAACAGAGTTTATTGCAGAAGTTACAATTAAAAACTTAAAAAATGAGCGAGTTGATAATGTAGCACTCTCTCAAATTTTGCCTTCAGGTTTTGAAATTGTGAATACTCGTTTTACTGATTTTGGTGATGCAACCAACAATGTTGCCGACCATATTGATATTCGTGATGACAGAACCAATTTCTATTTCCCGTTAGGATCTGGCGAAACCAAAACGTTTAGAGTTTTACTTAACGCTTCTTATTTGGGTAATTATTATTTACCTGGACTGCAATGCGAAGCGATGTATGACAATACATTTTTGGCAAGAACTAAAGGTTTTTGGGTGGAAGTGGTGAAGTAATTTTTTTTTGAAGCGAATGACTTGGGATTCATCAGTAATCCATATTCCTGCTCTCGTTTCAATCTTTTTACACCATCAGGGCTAGATATTAAATCATTTGAATTTTTGTAAATTTTGAAAACAAAACTCAAAGCGTTCCTACAACGCATCATCGACACAATAAAACGCAACAAAATAAAATCATCAATCGTATTTGTACTTTTGATAGTTTATTATTTTTCATTGCCTAGCACTTTATTTCAAGAACCATATTCTACCGTAATTGAAAGTAAAGAAGGAGAATTGTTAGGTGCCAAAATTGCTCGCGATGGTCAATGGCGATTCCCAGCGCAAGACAGTGTTCCTTATAAATTCAAAAAGTGTATTGTTTATTTTGAAGATGAATATTTTTACAAACATCCAGGATTTAATCCAGTTGCAATGGTCAATGCCATCAAACAAAACCGAAAAGCGGGCAAAGTAGTTCGTGGCGGAAGTACTTTGACACAGCAAGTCATTCGATTGTCTCGAAAAGGGAAAAACAGAACTTATTTTGAAAAAGTAATAGAAATCATCTTGGCAACTCGTTTAGAATTGCGTCATTCTAAAGATAAAATTCTAGAATTATATGCCGCTCATGCTCCTTTTGGCGGAAATGTAGTAGGTTTAGAAATGGCTTCTTGGCGTTATTTTGGTGTACAATCTCATCAATTATCATGGGCAGAAAGCGCGACTTTAGCAGTTTTGCCCAATGCACCAAGCTTAATTTATCCTGGGAAAAATCAACAGAAATTACTTAAAAAGAGAAACAACCTTTTATTAAAATTAAAAACCGAAGGCATTATTGATACACAAACATATGAATTGGCTATCGAGGAACCTTTACCACAAAAACCGTATGATTTGCCTCAAATTGCTCCGCATCTTTTGCAACGAGTGGCTAAAAACCAAGAAGGAACTCGGCTAAAAACAACTGTCGATATTGCTTTGCAAAATCGTGTGAACCAAATAGCAAAATATTATTACAATCAGTACAAACAAAATGAAGTCAACAACTTGGCCATTATCGTTATTGATATTAAAACAAGAAATATCATTAGCTACGTTGGCAATTCTCCAACCGATTTAAATCATCAAAAAGATGTTGATATTATTGATGCGCCTCGAAGTACTGGAAGTATTTTAAAACCTCTATTGTATGCGGCGATGCTCGATGAAGGAGAATTGTTACCCAACACGTTAGTTGCCGATATTCCTACTCAGATTTCAGGATATACACCACAAAATTTTAATTTAACATTCGACGGAGCTGTTCCAGCGCACAGGGCATTATCACGTTCTTTGAATATTCCTGCGGTTTTAATGTTACAAGATTTTGGTGTCAATAAATTTTATGAAGAATTGCAACGATTCAAATTGAGAGACATTTCGAAATCACCAGATCATTACGGATTGTCTTTGATTTTAGGCGGAGCCGAAAGTAATTTGTGGGATTTATGTAGAACTTATGCCGGATTATCATCGACGGTAGATTATTTTAATAAAAACAATGGGAATTACAGAACGAAAGAATTTGTAGAGTTAAATTACGATCATAATTTCACTCCTGATTTTGGTTCCAATAGCAAACAAAAAACCATTTTGGGCGCAGGCGCTATTTGGCAAACTTACAATGCAATGGAAGAAGTAAACCGTCCAGAAGGTGACGAAGCTTGGAAATTTTATGACAGTTCGCTAAAAATCGCTTGGAAAACAGGAACCAGTTTTGG
>NZ_JBDTQE010000094.1:0-8300 GCF_039932285.1 Flavobacterium sp. | reverse complement strand
TTCAAGGTGGAGTTTTATCTGGAGATGTAAAAGATGTATTGTTACTTGACGTTACACCTTTATCTTTAGGTATCGAAACTATGGGTGGTGTGATGACAATCTTAATTGAGTCTAATACAACTATTCCAACTAAAAAATCACAAATTTTCTCTACAGCTGCTGATTCTCAACCAACTGTTGAACTACACGTTCTTCAAGGTGCAAGAGCTATGGCTGCCGATAACAAAACGATTGGTCGTTTTAACTTAGACGGTATTCCACCAGCGCCAAGAGGAGTTCCTCAAATTGAAGTAACTTTTGATATTGATGCTAATGGTATCATTAAAGTTTCTGCAACTGACAAAGGAACTGGTAAATCTCATGATATTCGTATCGAAGCTTCTTCTGGATTAACAGCTGAAGAAATCGAAAGAATGAAAAAAGATGCTGAAGCTAATGCTGGAGCTGACAAAATCGCTAGAGAAAGAGTTGAAAAAATCAATGAAGCTGACAGTTTAATTTTCCAAACTGAAACGCAATTGAAAGAATTGGCAGATAAAATTACTGACGAGCACAAAACTGCAATCGAATATGCATTAACTGAATTGAGAATGGCTCACCAATCTCAAGATTTAGAAGCAATTCAAAAAGGATTAGACAATGTAAATGCAGCTTGGAAAACAGCTACAGAAGCAATGTATGCTCAAGGAGAACAAGGTCAACAAGCACAGCCACAAGCTGAAGCGCAAGGGGATGATGTTCAAGATGTAGAATTTGAAGAAGTTAAATAATCTTTATTTAGATAAACGATAATAGACTTTTATATAATAGATTAAACCGAGTAAGAAATTACTCGGTTTTTTTATAGAATAATTTTAAACAAAAATTAGTCTATTTAAATTAATTATTCGTCCTAAACATTTTTAGTATTACTATGACGTGTGGAAATGTTATTGCTGCCAAGAATGAAAAAAATAACGAATTGAAAAGATTTAAGTCTTTAAAAATAACATAAAAAAGAAACAATCCTGCTATTGATAATATCCAATATAATGCCGCAGATTTAAAATATTTCATCAAGTAATTTGTATTACAATTACCATATAAAAAATTAACTTGATTTAATATTGAAGGGATGCTATGCCATATTATAAAATAAATAGTAAATGACCATATTAAACTTGAACTAAAAAATATAATTGCATAAACTATTAAATAGAAGATTTCTAATAAAATTTGTTTCCTGATTTTTGTATGTATTATATATAAGTATAAAAAAAATAAAAATAAAATCCCACCAAAAAATTTAAAGCTATTAGTTATTATATTTAAATTCAATGGAATAGCAGTAATTTCGGTAACTATGCTTTGTACTTCTATTTGATGAAAATAGAATAATAGAAATAAAATAAATATACCATAACAAAAAAAGAAAGTATATTTAAACCCTTGATTCAAAATTTCTATATTCTGCCATTGTTGTTCTCCAAAATGATAACCACTAACTATTATAAAGCTTATTAAAGCTATGCTGGGAATATAATAGAATAAAATCCCTCCAGTTATTACTACTAGAATATAGTAAATAAGAATTTTATAGAAATAATTTGTTTTTTTTTCTTTGTTTATGGATTCAATCAATAGTAAATCATTTGCTCCATGTAATATTCCAAAAGAGAAGATTAAGACGAATCCTAAGTAAATTTGAAATTCAGTTTTAAAGAATGAATCTATCCACAATCCAAAGAAGCTAGTTATTATTGCGAAATTCGAATAATTTGTCATGGCTTATTATTTTTGTTTAAAATTATGTAAAAATAATTAAACAAGTTATATTATTTTGTTTAATTGTTTTGTATATTCGTTAAACAAAATTATTTAACCATTTTTAAAATCAAATTTTATGACAAATTTTATGTTATTTCCGAGTTTAGTTTCTAAAATGTTACCAACAGATTATGTTGGATTCACATTTTTTGTAGGATGTATGGCAATGATGGCTGCATCAGCTTTTTTCTTTTTATCGTTAAACCAATTCGATAAAAAATGGAGAACCTCAGTATTAGTATCTGGTTTAATTACCTTTATTGCAGCTGTTCACTATTTTTATATGAAAGAATATTGGGCAGAAATAGGAGAGTCGCCAACTTTTTTCCGTTATGTTGACTGGATTTTGACGGTGCCATTAATGTGTGTTGAATTTTATTTGATACTCAAGGTTGCAGGAGCAAAGCAAAGCTTACTATGGAAAATGATTTTTCTATCTCTTGTAATGCTAGTAACAGGTTATTTCGGTGAAGCTGTCGATCCTACAAACGCATGGATTTGGGGATTAGTTTCAGGAATTGCTTATTTCTTAATTGTATATGAAATATGGTTGGGAGAAGCTTCAAAATTAGCTACAGCAGCAGGAGGAAATGTTCTTGCAGCGCACAAAATTTTATGTTGGTTTGTACTTGTAGGTTGGGCAATTTATCCACTAGGATACATGCTTGGAACCGATGGTTGGTATACTTCAATTCTAGGAAGGGGAAGTGTAGATGTTGCTTACAATATTGCAGATGCAATCAATAAAATTGGTTTTGGATTGGTAATATACAGTTTAGCAATAAAATCTCAACAAGATTAGTTTATTGTGTAATAAGTTCTGAAAAACCGAGTCTAAAATAGCTCGGTTTTTTTATTTAATGAAAATGAGTTAATAAATAGACTATTAAAAAAAGAGAATAAATATTTTTGAAATTAATACAGGAAGTTTATGGATATAAAGAGGCTTAAGTTTCTTTAGAAAATTAATTAATGCTACTTTTGCAGAAGTTTGGTTTTTAGCTTTCAAATTGCCAAATAATAAAATAAATATAAAATGTATAAAGAATTAAAAAAGTTTAAAGTAAGTAATAGTTTTACTTTTACAATAGAAGATAGTTTAGAAGTAGTTTGTAACGCAACTGAAACAGCAAGTGGTGTTTTCCTTGTTTATTCAATAGAAAATGAAGTAAAAGAACTTATTATGGTAGGTTCTACTGGAACTATTCAAAATGATGGGTCACTAAAAAGTAAAGGTGGAGGATTATATGATAAGATTGTAAATGGACATCAATTTGCAAAAACAGGACGTAAATATTCTTGGCCAGCGCAAATGAAAAAAGAAAATATTTCAAGATTAGAAGTTTTTTGGTATGAAACTTATAATGATAAGACTAAAGTGATTCCAACTTTTGTAGAAGCTCAGATGCTTCAAAATTTTCTTGATGAAAACAATTGTTTACCAAGATGGAATGTTGCATTTTAATTAAATCGCAAAAATAATTTCATAAAAAAACCTGTTCATTTTATTTTGAGCAGGTTTTTTTTACGAAAAATTTATTTCACAGCAATCATAGAAATTTCTATATTTACATTTTTAGGTAAACAAGAAACTTGAACAGTTTCTCTTGCGGGTGCAGTTTCTTCGGTAAAATATTTTCCATAAATAGCATTTATTCTCGCAAAATCTCCCATATTCATAATAAAAATGGTTGTTTTTATTACATGATCAAAAGTCATATTAGCTGCCTCTAGAACTGCTTTTAGGTTTTGCATAACTTGTTCGGTTTCTATCTCAATATTATCTAGAACTAAACTTCCCGTTGCAGGATTTATAGCTATTTGTCCAGAAGTATATAAAGTATTACCGCTTAATATTGCTTGGTTATAAGGCCCGATAGGAGCAGGAGCTTTATCTGTGAATATTATTTTTTTCATAGTTTTTTTATAATTATTTTTCTTGAATATTATATTTAACAATTTTATTTAAGTTTAGTAAAAAATAATTAAAGTCTTTTATCGGCAGTATTATGTTTGTCCCATTTAATATCACTTAATACGGAAGAACTAATTCCTATAAAGAAATACCATGTAGCTCTATCTCCAAAAGGCATCCAATTAAAATCCATTCGCCAGCTTAGTAAGTCTCGTTCAAATCGTAATTGGGTGTAAGTAACTCCTTTTTGCACAAAATCGTAACCAGAAGATACACCAGCTTTCCATTTTGGCGTAATATCTATATTTCCTGAAAACATTAATGAACTACTGGATATTTTTTTCTCCCGATTATTATTTGCATATGTTAAAGAGTATGCTAACTTTAAATCCCAAGGAATTTGTGCGTTAAAAAAACCTGAAAATTTATCGTCTTCATCATCTTTGTCGAACTGACTCTGTTGTCTGTTACTAAAATCGGTAGTTTTGCCAAATAAGTCATCTTCACGTCCTCCATTTTGTAAGCCTTTGTTGCCGTAGGAATCATCTTTTTTCTTATCTTTTTTATCTTTACTTCTTAGAGAATAATTAAGAGTCATATTAGCACTTGTCATTCTAAAAAGACTGCCTCCGTTATTTATATTAAAGATATTTAGACTATTTCCATTTGAATCTATAGCATAAGGATTTAGAGTTGCACCAAAATTAACATTCATTTTATCTTTAAATAAATTTGTACCACCACTAACTCGAACTGGCTGCCAAGCCTGAGCTCCTTTCTCGGCAGATAAGTTATATCCAGTAGAAAATTGTAAATTATTAAGAATCATAACTTTTTTTGGTTCTACTTTTGTAGAATCTCGATCTCTTACTTTTGCTTCAAATGTATTGTTTATTGAGAAGCTCAAATTATTAGAAAAACTTTTGTCTGGCGCTCCAAAAATCCCTTTCTCAAAACGAGTATAATCTGCCATTTTTCCGCTTCCATCAGTGGCATATGTGTCATAATATTTTTCGAAACTTGGTTTATAGCTATATCCAATATTAGGAGTCATCACATGGCGAATAGCTTGAATTTTTTTATCTTTACTAATATTAAAAGTTCCATAAATCGTAGTCCCTAATCCTGCTGAAAAATTATAAGTTCTAAAAGCATCAAAACCATTATTTGTAGTTTCATCAACTACATTAGTTACTGCATTATAATTTTTTTGTATTGTTTTTAAATACCATGTTTCGATATAATTTGCGGATGTAGATATGTTTAAGTATTTTAATACTTTAAAACTAGTACTTAGTGGTATCGTTTGTTGCATACCATTTTTTGCATCACGAAACATTTGTGGTTTAAAGAATAAAGAATCGACTGTTTGTATTTCGTTTCGTGCCGATAAGTTATAAGTAAAATTTATATTTTTAATAAATCCTTTTTTAGAGTCATCTTTTTTAGCAAAAGGATATATTCTGTCTAAACTTGCTGTCAGAGTTGGCAAAGTCATATTTATTGCCCCAGTATTTGTATTTTGACTATGATTTGCAGTAATGGCAATATTTGCTTGCGGAACAGTATTAAATGTTTTTGAGTAAGATATTGAAGAACTTAATGTATTATTTAACGATGCTGAATTATTTATTTGATTAAATGAACTTTTAAAATATTTCTGACTACCTAAATTTACTGAAGCAGAAAATCTAGAGTTTGGAGTTGCTTTAGCATCTGGAGAATGGCTCCATTGTAAATTATAAATTTTATTTTTTCCATAACCTGGAAATCCACGTTCTCCAGAAATCTGATTCTCATATCTAAAGTTAAAATTACCACGATATTTATAAATTTTGGCATAACTTGTTTCTGCTCTAAATGCATAACTTCCGTTTGTGTAATAATCACCTAATAGCGCTAAATCATAATGTTTGCTTAATGCAAAATAATACCCACCATTTTGCAAAAAATAGCCTTGTGCATTAGAGTCTCCAAAGGTTGGGATTATAATTCCAGACACATTACGTTCTTTCGACAAAGGAAAATAAGCAAATGGAATAGCTATTGGAGTTGGAACTCCCGCAATAACCATATTTGTAAATCCAGTAACTACTTTTTTTCCAGGAACTAACTTTATTTTTCTAGCTAAAAAGTAGTATTCGGGATCTTCTAAATTTTTTGAGGTGGTAAAACGAGCATTTTTTATAAAATAAACTGAGTCGTTTTCTCTTTTTGTAATTTCTCCTTTTACTCTAAACTCGTCTTGGTCGGTTCTAGAGTTCCAAATTAAAGCTTTTTTTGTTTTAAAATTAAAACGTATAGAATCTGGTTCAACTACATTATCTCCCTGTTTGAAATAAGGATATTGCGAATAAGTATTTGCAGAATCCTTTATTCGTCCGGCATAAACTTCGTCTTTTTCGTAATCTATGACAATAGTTCCAGACTTAAGTTCAATATCATTATAATACACTTCGGCTTTATCATAAAGTGTAATTTGTTTCGTTTTTTGATTTATTTTAGCATATTTTTCAGCTTTATATTTTATTTGAGCTTCAAGTAATCGCTTTTTTTTAGTAACACTATCTTTTTTGATAGTATCGGAAGTTTTAACAATGTTTTTCACACCAATATTTAGGCTATCTTTCTGATTTTTAGAAGGTATAGAAGTAGTTTTTTTAGATAACTCTTGAGAATAACAAGTGTTATATCCAAAAGTTAATAAAAAAGCTAAAAAAACGATATGAAATAAGTTTGTACGCAACGCTATAAATACTATTTTTGTAAAAATATGGCTTAATTTTTGAAGTGACAAACTTACAATCTATTTTTAAAAAAATTAAGCATTTAATGAAATTATAACCTTTTAGGTCATTTATAAAAAAATACAAGTATGAAATTTACATTAAAATTGAAACATTTTGCCTTAACATTATCTTTATTTTTTATTGCAACAGCTTCAGCACAAACAAATTCTAAATTTAAAGTTGTTTTAGATGCAGGACATGGTGATCATGATTTTGGTGCTACATATCATGGGTTTGTAGAGAAAAATATAAATTTAGCGATAGTACTAAAATTAGGTAAGATATTAGAGTCAGATCCTAATGTACAAGTTATTTATACAAGAAATAATGATACTTTTGTAGACTTAGTAGAAAGAGCAAATATTGCCAATAGAGCAAATGCTAATTTTTTTGTATCAGTTCATTGTAATGCTAATAAAAATAATGATGCTTTTGGTTCTGAGACATTTGTTATGGGACTTTCTAAAAGTGCTTCTAGTCTTGCTATTGCTAAGAAAGAGAATTCCGTTATAACTTTAGAAGATAATTATAAGAAAAAATATTCTGGATATGATCCTAATTCACCAGAATCATTAATTAGTGCAACAATAGCACAAGAAGAATATCTAGACCAAAGTATCGAATTAGCGAGTACTATTCAAGATGGTTTGCAAAATAAATTAAATAGAAAATCTCGAGGTGTTGCACAAGCTCCGTTTATGGTATTACACAAAGCATTTATGCCGCGAGTTCTTGTAGAAACTGGATTTATTTCTAATCTTGATGAGGGATCTTATCTTAATTCTGAAGAAGGACAACAAAATATTGCAAAAACTATTGCTGATGCTGTTTTTAGAATGAAAGTTGAGTATTTTGGTGGTACAATGCCAGTTATTGATATTAAAAGATATGAAAAACCAATTATAAAAGACTCTACACCAAAAGTAAATATTCAAATTAAAGACACATCAAAAGAAATAAAACTACCAGTTGAAGTAAAAAAAATAGACACAAATAAACCAGTATTTAAAATCCAACTAAAAGCAAGTACATCTAAAATAGAAACAAAACCAGAAAACTTTAATGGTTTAGATAAAATTTCATTCGTCTTAGAAAAAGATTACTACAAATATATGTACGGAGAAACTAACGATTATGTTGTTGCTAAAATGCAATTGCTCGAAGCAAAAACAAAAGGTTATGATTCTGCATTTATTGTAGCATTCAAAAACGGAATAAAAATTAGCTTAAACGAAGCATTAAAAAAGTAATACTAATAAGAATTTATTAATTTTGTTAAAAATATTTTACCTTGAAAATCACTAGAGAAATTAAAACTGCCATATTAGTCATTGCTTCAATTTTGTTATTTATTTGGGGATATAGTTTCCTAAAAGGGCAAAATTTATTCAATAGTCACAAAAAACTATTTGTCGAATATGATAATGTAGAAGGTTTAGCAACATCGGCACCAGTAACTGTAAGCGGAAAAATTATAGGAAAGGTAAATTCGATAACACTTAATGCAAACGGAAAATTACTTGTTGAGCTTCAAATAGACGATGATGAATTTCCAATTTCAAAAACAAGTGTAGCACAAATTTATGAGCCAGGAGTAATTGCAGGTAAGCAAATTGCTATTATTCCTAATTACAAAGACACTAATATGACAATTGATGGAGATAAATTAATCTCAGGAATAAAATTAGGATTAACAGACGCTTTAGGGCAAAAATTAGAACCACTTCAAGTTCGTTTAGACAAAGTATTAGCAAATGCAGATGCTTTGATATCAAATATAAACACAGTTT
>NZ_JBDTQE010000093.1:0-8963 GCF_039932285.1 Flavobacterium sp. | reverse complement strand
AAAAAACAATGCCAGTCAAAAAGATGTTGTTGCCATTTCAGGAATGAATAAATCATCAATATCAAGAAAATGGAATAACGTGTTAACGCAACTTGCAACTTAAGATTAAAACGCAAAAACTCTAAATAGTTAATAAAATCAATACTTAACAATGGTTAGTTAAAATATTGCAAGTTGCAGGTTGCAAACTAAAAACAGAATAATTATGCTTCAAAAAACCAAATTAGAACTTACATTTAATTCAAAAAGAGATTATAAATTAATCACTCCTTGCTGTGGTAGAAAAAATACAGACGGAAAATTCATCAACTATAAAAATCTAAGTCAAGAGTATGGTTATTGCCATTCTTGCGGAAAAGCTTCATTACCCCCTACTACATATACTGATGAAAACGGAAACAAATATATTTGGAATGAATTAGAAAGTAAATTTCAAACGGATTTAATTCTTCCTAAAAAAAGTATAATAGATGCTCCAAAAGTATTAGTTCAAAAATTTATAAATGAATCCATAATATGGAAGTATTTTAAAGTAAATCCCGAAAATAATTTGCTTCAATATTTACGCAAAACGTATGGAGATTTAAAAACAGAAGATGCAAAAGAAACTTATGCTCTCGGAACAAGTAATGATGGCGGAATTGTATTTTGGAGTATAAACACTAATCTAAAAGTTCAAAAAGCTAAAATAGCTTACTATGATACAAATGGCAAACGAACTAATAAGTTTAGAGTTCCTTATAAAAATGAAGATGGATATTTCAACTGCTTATTTGGAGAACATTTGATTTACGATAAAATCAAAACAAAGAAAACTATTGTATTAACTGAAAGCGAAAAAACAGCCATTATAGGCTATATTATATTTCCTCAATATGTTTGGGTGGCTTATGCTGGAATTAACGGATTAACAGAGAATAAGGTAAATCCTTTAATTGGTCATAATGTGCTAATCGTTCCCGATATGAGTGAAAATGCAGTCAGTATAATTTTATATAAAATACCATTTTTAATTTCATTAGGAATCAATGCTAAAATATGGGATATGACAGAAAGTAAAACTGACAACCAATTAAAACTTGAAGGAATTTACAATAATGATTTGGAAGATGTTTTTAGAAGAATATCTATTGTCCAATATATCTGAATATATTTGGTTGGTAACAGGTAGAATGAAAAATCTGCCAATGAATAATTCAAAATTTTGATTTAAAACCATTGCAATAAAATCTAATAATCATTGCAATTGCATTGCAATACAATTGCAAAACCTTGTAATCCCTTTAAAAATAAGGCATATTTATATCAAATAATAATTGCAATATCATTGCAATACCATTGCAATTGTATCATCCTAAAAGTATTCAACAAATAAAACCCTTTTGATGATTTGTTTAAAACAGCTATCTTTGAAAGGTAATACGCTATTAAAGAGTTCCTATTTATTAAAATATTATATGTATTAAAGCCTTTGTGCGGGTTTATATCCAAGTTATTAGCCATTATAAAAACCACATTATGATAAGACGAATTGAAATTGAGAATATCAAAGGTATTAGTTCTGGAATTGAACGAAAGGTATTTACGCTAGATATTTTACCCAATAAACCAAGCTTATTAGTTGCTCCAAACGGCTTTGGTAAAAGTTCATTCTCAACTGCATTTGATTCGTTAAACAGAAACAGAATAAATCTTCATGAAGATGATTTACATAAAAAAAATTCTGCAAATAGACCTTCTATTTTACTAAACTATAAAGATGACGGAGGAACTGATATTGACCTTACAGCAACTGATTCTTCAAATACAATTTCAGGTGTTTTTGATTGTTTTGTAATAAAAAATCAAGTTAAAGCAAAAGGTGTAGGACAATCATTTGGAGGACGTATAAATGTCAGTGCATCTTTAAATGTTGAGCCAATAATATTAATTGACTCGATTACACCTAATACAACTTTGACTTATTCTTACACTGGAAATAAAACTTCATTTGGAAGTAATGGAAAAGTGCTTACAAATATAAATCCAATTTTAACAATTGGAGGACTATTTATTGAGTTACTGAAAGCTGAAAATACAACTATTCTAACAAGAAGTAGGAATTCAACTGTTCAACAAGCAATTTTAGATTTTACAAGTAGAGTAAATGCTCAACCAAATTCTAAGACAATAGGGGAATTAATTGCCTGGATAAATACTAATGAATTAGCTACACTTCAAGCAATTCCATATATGTCAAATTTAGCCGCTATTATTAAAAATTTTGATTTGAATTTTCAGATTAACAGAGAAGTCGAAAGTTATTTATCAGCTATTCAAATATCAAATTTATTTGACCTAGACAGAAATGCTTTTAAAAGTTTTTGCAATAGAAAGGAATATGAAAATGAGAAAGAAAGCTATACAACATTATTTGAGGACTTTAATTCAACATGGGTTGAATTTAAACCAAGAGAAAAAAATAATCAACTTATTTTGGAGTTTCCTAAAGCACACTTAATCTCAAATGGTCAGAGAGATGTATTATGCTTTATGGCGTTATTGGAAAAAGCAAAGAAAAAACTAACTAAACAAAATTGCATTCTCATTATAGATGAAGTTTTCGATTATCTTGATGACGCAAATTTAGTTGCAGTTCAATATTACACAAGTCAATTTATCGAGGAATTTAAATTCAAAAACAAGAAAATATATCCATTAATACTAACACATCTTGACCCAATACATTTTAAAGGATATGTGTTTGGTAGAAAACTAAAATTAAAAATATATTATCTCGACAGGTATGAAGCCACGGTTAGTGAGCACCTTATTAAAGTTTTAAAACAGAGAAACATTTCTACTTCAATCTTAAAAAACGATATTGAAAAATACCTTTTACATTTTCATGTTGACTTAATTAACAGAAGACAGGATTTTGACGATTTAGGATTAAAACAAACGTGGGGTGAAGGAAATAACTTTGACAATTATGTGTATGGTGAAGCTCAAAAATATTTTAATGATGAAACAACATTTGATCCTTTAGCCGTTTGCTGTGCGGTCAGAAAAAAAATTGAAGAGAATGTCTATAATTTAATAAGTGAAGTAGCTCATCAAAATACTTTTTTAAACGTTATGACAGGTGGTACTAATGAAAAATTAGACTTTGCCGAAAGTATTGGGATTAACGTTAATGAAGCATACTCATTTCTCGGTATAGTCTATAATGAAGCTTTACACTGGAAAGATGACCGTGATAAAAATGCAAATATTTCACCTGCTATGGGTAAACTTCAGAATATTACAATAAAAAAATTAGTTAAGTCTGTATTTATATAATAACGGCTACTAACAACAACCGTTTCAAAAAATGGCTAGAAATCTACTTAATACAAATAGAAGTACCATGAAAAAGTTCGTTCAAATTTTTATTTTGGTTTGTGTTTCATTTTTAGCAAATGGACAAAATGATGTGAGAAAGATTACTTGCCTTGGTGAAACAATCAAAAACACTGAAACAGGTCAAACTATCAGCAATAGCAGAGATACTGGAACTATTTTCACGATTAACGAAAATGATAAAACCATAACAGTGAGAACCTCTGCTAGATACCAAGGAGTATTTTTAGATAAATTTTACTATGAAGATTTTATTGAAAGTCCATACACAAAAATTTATACTTGCTATAAAGTTGAAGATAGGAAGAAGACAAAATATCTTATTTCAGTATTATCTGATAAGATAACTTTGATGACAGGCTCAAGAATTATTGAAAGTAGAATAGTTAATCGATGAATCCACAAAACACGATATCTATTGCCATACAAAATCATAAACAATGACATATAAACTATTTCTTGACGACATTAGAGATGTAAAAATGGTTTACAAGAATCTTACAGATGAAGATTTTATTATAGTTAGAAATTTTAAAGATTTCAAAAAGGTAATAATTCAAAATGGACTTCCTGAATTAATAAGCTTCGATAATGATTTGGGATTAGATGAAAATGGAAACATTGCTGAGGATGGTTATGCAGCAGCTAAATGGTTAGTATATAAATCCGGACTTGATTTGAAAAATTTAAAATTTAATGTTCACTCAGCAAATCCTGTAGCGAGCCAGCAAATTCAAAGCTTATTAGATAATTATATTAAACACTTAAAAAGCTAAAACAACAGCATATAACAAATTGCTTATTGCAGTTTTTAGCTAATGTAAAATATTTTTCATAGTCACTATATTTACCACTGTAAAATTAATCCAAATTATATTTTTGCTCCAATTCAAGTTTTTCAATTCTTGCATTAATAGCACCTAAATTTCTGCCAAAATAATCGCATAAATCACTTTTTGTTTTACCTTGACTATAAAGTTCCTCAAGTTCAGCATCATTTTCTGTTGTCCAAGGCATATAGGCATTTTTATGCTCTAACCTAGCATTCTCAATGAATTCTGGAAGTTTTTTTTCTATGGAATCATCCGAAAGGTCGTTGCCACAATTTCTACAGAATCGGTCTGACTCATTTACATTAATTTTGCATTTACTGCAAATTATTATAGGTTCAACACTATTTTTAAATACTGGTTTATTAAAATTGTAAAAATGGTCTGGTATCTCATCAACAAAGGATGATTCATTTCCTAATTCTGTAATAAGAAATAATTCATCTTTTGCTCTTGTTATTGCGACATAAAACAAACGTCTTTCCTCTTCAAGCAAAATATCATATTTCACATCTTTAACAACTCTAAAAATAGCATCGTCTAACCAGACATCTGGAAATCCACCGTTACCCTCAGTTAACCCAATTATAAATACTGCTTTTGCTTCCAGTCCTTTTGAGGCGTGTATTGTTTTGTAGGAAACGAAAAGACGATTTTCTTTCAATGCGTCATAATAGGGGCTAAACATTTTTGTTCTCCTATACAAAACGAGAATATCATCTTTACCCAAACCGTTTTCATATAGTTTTTTTACTTTATTAACTAAAAACTCAACGCCATCTTCATCTAGTTTTTTAGCTCTATAAATTTGGATTTTACTAGGCGCTTGTTTAAAAGCTCTTATGTCTTTACTTATTTGATTTTTATTATGCTTAATCACTTCATTACTTGCCCCAACAATGGTTTGCGTGCTTCGATAATTTACGTCTAGTTTATGAACTTCACAATCTTTATAGTGCGTTTCGAAGTTTACAATATAATCAACATTTGAACCTCTGAAACCATATATACTTTGCCAGTCATCTCCCACACAAAACAATTGATTATCTGGTTTGAGTAATAAATCCAATAATTTGACTTGTAATCCATTTACATCTTGAAATTCATCAACCATCAAATATTTATACTTATTTTGATAAAATTCTCTAACGTCTTCATTCTCTTTGAGTAGTTTGACAGTCAATATTATTAAATCATCGAAATCAACGTATGATTTGTTGGTACAATATTTTTTGTATTCTTCAATTATCGGAATGGCAAGTTCATAAAACACTCTGATTCTTTCATGTTCACTTTTTATTGACTTTTCTAATAAACTAGAAGGTTCAATAGCTTCCCCTTTAATCATAGATTGTAACCGCTTCACAGTTTTTAGAAATTCATCTACTTTATTATGATAACGATTAAATTCTTCTTCATAACTCAAAGAGATATCTTCGGTAATTGCCTCAGAAATTTTACCTTTTACAATTCGTTCCATTGCTAAATTAAAAAGCATTGAATTATTCATTATGTTCTCGTAAGTAACGACACAATTCCTTCCGCTTTCGATGAACTGTTTTTCTTTATCCTCCATCTTATAACTTTTATCCGTTACATGTTCCAGAAAAAGATTGGCTTGCGGTATAAAAAAATCGGGTTTAAAATTAAAGTCTTTAAAATTGGTCACTTTTTCATATACATATTTAATATTATGTCTATACAACCAATCTGCAATATCACGTTCCGATTTTGACTTTACAGTTTCTCCTTTTAAAGTGGTGTAGGTTCTTTGTCCTTCATTCGCATATGATTGCATTTCTTTTGCGATAGAAACTGTATCCACATAATAATCTAATATATACCTCTTTAGTTTTAAAATATATTCACGATTATTACAAGCAAGGACTAGCAATTTTCCTATAATCTCTTTTGGCTTCTCGCTCGATGCTATTTCCTTCATAATTAAATCAACATCCACAGCTGTAATATCATCAGTGATTAATTTAAACTTATTGTCAAAAACTGCACTGCCATTATCTTTAAGTATTTTATAACATAAAGAGTGAAATGTTCTAATGGTTAGATTTGATATCCAAGGTTCTCTTTGTATTCGCTTTCTTCTCTCCGCTTCTTTCTGAATAACATTTTTAGTTTTATTCTGTATAAAAGCTTCATAAGTATTTGTATCATCACTGGAAACAAGTAAACGATCAATCATTTCGTTAGCCGCATTTTTTGTGAAAGTTATGGCTAAAATCGAAGATGGTTTAACATTCTTTTCGCCAACCAAATGAAGTAGTTTTGAAATAACAGTTTTAGTTTTCCCAGAACCTGCACCTGCCAATACCAAAAGGCGTTTGGCATCACTTACAACTGCTTCCCGTTGTTTATCATTTAATCCTTGTAAAATATTCTCGTTTTGTTCTAACATGCTATTTTATTTTCGTCCAAAATCAGCTGGGTTTTCTCCCCATGCTTTGGTTTCCCATTTTAATATTTGATTTTCATATTCATTGTTTTCCAACCATTTTTCGGCTCTTGCCAACATCTCAAACAATTTCTTATTTTTTTCACTTGGTAAGTGATCAGTTCTGGCTTTTTTGTGTTTTATCAACCTATTGCAATTTTGCTGTCGGAATAAATTGGGATTTTCCAATGCCATTGCTTACACAAAGCTAAAGCATGTACAATTGCCAGAAACTCAACTATATTAATAGTACCATCCTCTAACGGACCTACATGAAATAACACTTCATAGGTTTTATTATATACTCCTTGGTATTCTACCAAACCAGTATTGTTATTCCAAGCGCCATCTACGGCAATACTGTCTTCAATCGGATTACCTATTAAAAGTAATTCTTCTTTTGATAATGAGGGAACATATTTTTTACCTTGACCAATATACTCATCACTTTCACTATGAAACGCCCTTTCTGCTGATTCTCGTGAAACAAACGATTTATATACAGCACCTTCAAAACCATTGGTTTGGGCTTTACAATCCTCCCACGAATTGAAAACACCTGTCTCACGCCCTTTCCAAACTACATAAAATTTAGGTTGCTTAGCCATGCTAATAATAATAATTCATCACTTCCTAGGAAGTAAATTTAGTTAAGAGCTTTAGACATAGTCTATATATTTAGTATAAATCGCCCACATCAATTTTTTTGAACCCACTTTATCTCCTTCAAACTTTACAATAAGTTGTTTAAAATGCCTTAATGATTTTTTTAGTTGTTCTCTGCCATAATCGTCATACATGGCTTTTAAATAAAATTCTTGAGTGAAGCTACTTAATATTCTACAGGAACCTTCTCCAGTCTTCAAGTACTTAAAATAATAATAGTAATCTGCGCTTGAATTAATATTAATACCACAGTTTTTATGCATATTTTCAGCTGCCTCTTTTACAGATAGATCATTTTCAAAAACTCTTTTAGATTCTTTGTAGGTATATGGTATAAGATCTTCTGGTATTTTCATAATATATTTTTAAAGTTGTTAAGAATTTTGCAATTATTTTAAATTCTTAATAAATGGTTCAAACGCTTTTTCAAATTTCGGTAAATTACAAACTAGAAAATTGTTCATTATTTCCCAATCTGAATCATTAGATATACTAACGTTTTTTTCTTCAATTTTAATTCTACTCATTTTGTTGTCTGGAAGTTCTTCCCATTCTAATGCTCCACCAAATTTTTGTTCTATGATTTCTTTATTTTTATACAGATTTTTAAAGTACTTTTTATTTGTTTCTTTACTAGAATGAAGAATAGAAAGTTCAATTCTAACATAAGTTTTAGAAACCCCGAAAGTGTAACTTATACCAGCAATTCCTGCTCCCGTGCTCAACCAATGGTCTTTAGTAGGATTTACATTAGAGAATAAACTTGTGTTTTCTAATAAAGGTAATAATTGATGCCAATATTTTTTTCTAACCATAAATCGACTAGGCTCTGAATCATTATCTGTTCCTGAAGAATACTTGATTAACAATTCGTCTTCTAATTCATATAATGCAAGCAACTTCTTTAATATACTGAATTTTGAATTACTGTCGATATTAGATTCAATATACCAACCATTAGTAATAAGTTGGTCAGCTCTGAAATCAGTAGCATTTCTTGTTATCTTTAAAATATTTTGGTTTTCAATTAATAATTGAGAATTTCTTTCATAGAGATTTTTAATGATATAAAAATACATTCTAGCAATTGTATCTTCCTCAATTTTTGTGTTTTCAAATATGAAATATTCCAATTTTTTGTTTCTTGGACTTTCAGCATCAAAAATGTTCTGTTCATCAGAATCTTCATTTTCAGAGATTGCAACATCTGGATACTCCCATATTTTTAAAAAACGCTCATAAATCAAGTTTTGACGTTCTTCATAGTTCGTAACAGTCCAACTTTCCAATGATTTCAAATAAGTATTCAACCATAATCTACTATAATTATAGCCTTGTTCATTGCCATCAATATTCATCTGTTTTTTATCAATAAAAGACTTATTACTTAAAGCTCCATTATTACCCGATAAAGTAAGGTTCCCAATCGTGTTTAAGTATTTCTCTTTAAATGAAAAATAATCTTCTGAAGATAAATTAGTGTTCCAGTCATCATGAGGATTTCTTGGAAAAATATGTTCAATCGTGATATTTTCATTACTCGTATCAACATGTTCTCTATTATTGTAGTTCTCCAACATTTCGAATAAATAGTTTCTGTTTTTCCTTGCTTTGGACCTGACTTGTATGTGACCTCA
>NZ_JBDTQE010000092.1:0-9048 GCF_039932285.1 Flavobacterium sp. | reverse complement strand
TTTCTTAATAGGATTTAGTAACTTTTGATAAAATTGATACAGTCATATTTTGCTATTCTGCAGATATTATGATTATGACTGCATTAATCAGTTTACATAAGGAATTTGCAAAGTTTGTCACTATAGGTGTTATTAACAGACTTCACATATAATTCAGATAATCCAACTGTTAGCAATTTAAAATAAAGATTGTACACCGAATGAAGTAAATTATAACGTTTCATATAAAAACCAATTTTTAAGTATTTATTTCTGTCCGTTATTGACACCTATTTGTCAGAATCTAAGGGGATATTGTTGGCATCTTTGCAGCGTAATTAAATTGAAATCAATCAAATATGATTAATAGTTTTTATTTTGTCCTTTGTTCTCGTAGTAATAGTATTGGTACTGCATGATGAATTTTTATAAATTAAAATTGGAATGAAAATGATTTAATATCGGAAGCTAATTAGACAAACAAAATAGCAATTAAAAAACTATAACCTTATTAGCTAACTACAAATAGTCCTTTTGGGCTTCATAGGGCAGCATACAACAAATCTAAAGAAAATTTAAACAAAACAAAATATAATAACAGAATATGACAAGGAGAAATAAAATTATATATTGGGTTCCCACAGCATTTTTATCATTTGGAATGATGGGTAGCGGAATTGCACAAATGCTACACGTAAAAGCAATGGATGAGCTAATTAATCATGTTGGGTACCCATTATACTTTATCTACATAATAGGTGTTTGGAAAATAATAGGAGTTATTGCCATTTTAATTCCAAAATATCCATTAATAAAAGAATGGGCTTATGCAGGTTTCTTTTTTTTAATGACAGGCGCATTGATTTCACATTTAGCTATTGGTGATAGTGGGATTGCTGTTTTTGTACCCTTATTACAAACCATTTTCATTATTTTATCTTGGAATTTTAGACCAGCGAACAGAAAATTAATCCTTAAAAATTAAACGCTACGAACACCAATTTAAATTGATCTTTTGATAAATCAATAAAAAAGGCAAGATGCCTTCCAATAATTAATATTTAAAACATAAATAACATGACTAAACAAGACAGACCAGCTTTAATTCTTATTGATATCCAAAAAGCCTGGGACAATTTACAATATTGGGGAGGACAACGAAACAACCCCGAAGCTGAAAATAATGCGGGCGAACTATTGAAACTATGGAGAAATAATAAACTTCCAATTTTTCATATCAAGCATTGTTCTTCAATTAAAACCTCATTGCTTAATGAGTTAAATGCAGGAAACGAATTTAAAGAAATTGTGAAACCAATTGACGGGGAAACGATAATTAAAAAGAATGTAAACAGTGCTTTTATCGGAACAGATTTAAAGGAACGTCTTGACAAGGAAAAAATTTCTCAACTTATAATTATCGGCTTGACTACTGACCACTGTGTTTCGACAACTGCAAGGATGGCTGGGAATTACGGTTATGAAACTTATGTTGTTTCAGACGCAACCGCTACTTTCAACAAGAAAGGAATTAATGGCGAAAATTATTCAGCAGAACTAATACATGATACGGCATTAGCAAGTTTAAAAGAAGAGTTTGCAACAATTATAACAACTGAAGCATTAAGAAAAATACTTAGCTAAAAATACCGTCAATCAAAATCTGAGTTCTAACTTGAATTACAGATATGAAAATCAGGAAACAAATACTTAGAAAATTGTTAAGCACTAAACCAATACATAAATAGCTTAACTAAATACGTAATAGCCCGCAAAAAAATATAACAGGATCATTCATTTTGAAATTTTTATAGTAACAGAGATTTTATTAATCCTTTACCCTCGATATATTAAAAATAGACACAGTTAAACAACAACATTTAAACAAAATGATAAATTTAAAGGCATGCTTGTTCTGGTTTTTAAAAGCAGTTTATCACTTACATCCAGATTATATCTTTATATTAAAGAATACTTTTTAAATATTCTTAATTAATTCAACTTCTTCATTAATTAAAAAATTACATCAAATACTATGAACAGCAAATTCCTTAACTGGTTTCTTTTTATAGTGCTATCCTTTATTTGGGGCAGCAGTTTTATTCTAATAAAAGAAGGCCTTGTAAGTCTTAACGCTTACCAGGTGGCGTCATTGCGAATTATTTCTTCGGGCTTGGTCTTACTGCCTTCAGCAATTAAAACTTTTAAAGAAATTCCAAAAAATAAGATCTTTATTATTTTTACGTCCGGCGCATTGGGCAATCTTATACCAGCATATTTATTCTGTATTGCCGAACAGAAAATAGATAGTGCTTTGGCGGGCGTTTTAAATTCTCTTACACCCATTTTTGTTATTATCTCGGGTGCAATATTTTTTCACATTAGCACTGCAGCAAATAAAACTTTCGGGATCATTATTGCTCTTATGGGAAGTCTATTATTATTTTTAAGTCAACCCGGCTTTGCACAACACAGCAATGCTTTATCTGTTTCTTTGATTGTGTTGGCAACCTTATCATATGGTTTCAATGTGAATATGGTACACCGTCATCTACAACACGTACCATCGGTAAGAATTGCAGCTCTGGCTTTATCTCTTAATGCAGTATTTGCCTTATTAGTGTTGTATTTTACTGGCTACTTTAAACTGGATTTTTCTAATAAAGGCATCTTATTATCTACTTTTTTCTCTTGTGTGCTTGGCATCTTTGGCACCGCTGTAGCAAGTATTCTTTTTTATATTTTGCTTAAAAGAGCAGGCTCCATATTCGCCTCTATGGTATCATACGGCATTCCAACTGTGGCTATTATATGGGGGATAATTTATGGTGAACAAGTTGGGTGGAAACAAGTTGGCTGCCTGGCAATTATTTTATTAGGCGTATTTGTTGCAAATAGAAATGCAATTTATCATGTTGAACATCATCAAAAACATACCTAAAACAATCAAAAAAACAGTTAATTATCCATTAAAATCAAAAAAATAGATTAAAAAAATGAATTCAAAAATAATTTATCTCTTAACTACAACACTGCTGCTTTTCTTTAGTAGTATGTTTTCGCAAGACAATAATAATGGCAGTTTAGCGAACCAAAAATTTACTTTAAGTGGAACAATTACAGACGCCAAAAGCAACGAAACTTTAATCGGTGTTAACGTATATATTCCTGAATTAAAAACAGGAACTACTACAAATGAATATGGTTTTTACTCCATTACCATACCAAAGGGTAATTATACAGTTCAATTGAGTTTCATAAGCTTCCAAACGCTTACAGAAAGTATTAATCTCGACAAAAACACCAAAAGCAACTTCAAACTTTTCAGTAACGAAGTACAATTAGAAGAAGTCGTGATTACAACTGATAAAAAAGCAACTAATATTAGAAAGGCTGAAATGAGCATCAATAAACTTTCAATCGCAACTATCAAAAAAATGCCAGTTGTTCTTGGAGAAGTAGATGTACTTAAATCACTATTACTTTTACCAGGTGTAACCAATGCGGGTGAAGGTGCATCTGGATTTAATGTTCGTGGTGGTGGTGCAGACCAAAATTTAATCCTTTTAGATGAAGCAACTATTTTCAACTCCTCCCATGTTTTTGGCTTTTTCTCCGTTTTTAATCCCGATGCAATAAAGGATTTGAAATTATACAAAGGGGGAATTCCTGCGAGATTTGGAGGAAGAGCTTCTTCAGTTTTAGATATGTATCAAAAAGATGGAAGCAGTACTGGTTTTCATATGAATGGTGGCATCGGATTAATCTCCAGCCGATTATTAGCGGAAGGTCCTATTGTAAAAGACAAGGGCTCTTTCCTTATTGGTGGTCGTGCTTCTTACGCCCATTTATTTTTAAAACTGTCAGACAAACAAAAAAACAATGCGGCTTATTTCTATGATTTAAATACAAAATTATCATACAAACTAAACCCTAATAATAATCTATTCTTATCAGGTTACTTTGGTAGAGATGTTTTTAGTCTAGATAAAAGTTTTACTAATACCTACGGAAACGCTATTTTAAACCTACGTTGGAATCATTTATATAGTGATAAATTATTTTCAAATCTATCAGCAATATATAGCGATTATTATTTCGGCTTAGGGTTGGATTTAGCCAATATCAATTGGAATTCGGGCATTAAAAATTATAACATAAAATACGATTTCAAGAATTATATTTCTGATAAATTCAAATTAAATTTTGGTGTCAATAGTATTTATTATGCTTTCAATCCTGGAACAATATCCCCAACAAGTGCTAATTCAGGAATAAATTTTAAACAATTAGATAAAAAATACGCTTTCGAACCTGCCATTTATATAGAGGCTCAACAAGAAATCTCTTCAAAGATTTCGCTTTCATATGGTTTGCGATACAGCCTTTTTTACAGATTGGGTCAATCCAATATAAATCTTTATGCAAACAACGAACCGGTAACTTTTGATCAAGACACACAAACCTACCAAAAAGCAACGCCAATAGGAAGTCAATTTTATGGCAAAAACAAAGTAATTCAAAACTATAATTATCTAGAACCTCGTTTCTCAATAGCATATGAGTTGAATAAAAACCAATCTATAAAAGCAAGTTATAATCGAATGGTTCAGTATTTACAATTAGTTTCGAATACGTCATCACCTACTCCATTGGATATTTGGATGCCAAGCGATCAGTACATAAAACCTCAAATTGCTGACCAAGTGGCTTTAGGGTATTTCAAAAATTTTAGCGATGAAAAATATTCTTTGGAAGTAGAAACTTTCTACAAAAAAATTCAAAACAGAATGGATTATATAGATGGTGCGGATTTAGTGGCTAACGAAGCTATTGAGCAAGTAGTTTTAAATGGTCAAATGCGTTCCTATGGTTTAGAATTGATGTTGCGTAAAAACGAAGGAAAATTAACGGGTTGGATTTCCTATACATTATCAAAATCACAACAGCAAACTCCGGGAAGAAACAGTTCTGAAACAGGAATAAACAATGGAGAATGGTATAGTTCTGCCTACGATAAATTGCACAACCTTGCAGTTACAAGTTCCTATAATTTAAACAAAAAATGGACTTTTGGAGCTAATTTCATTTTGCAATCAGGGCAGCCAGTGACCTACCCTAATGGCCAATATACCTATCAGGATATTGTAGTACCAAGCTATGGATTGAGAAATGAAAACAGATTACCAGTGTACCATCATTTAGATATATCTGCAACACTAACACCGCATAAAAATGACAATCGCAGCTGGAAATCGGAATGGGTATTTAGTATCTATAATGTCTACAACCGTAAAAATGCAGCCTCCATAAATTTCAAACAAAATGCAGACACAGGAAATAATGAAGCCTTAAGAACTTCAATTTTCGGAATGGTTCCTTCTGTAAGTTATAATTTTAAATTTTAAAAAATCATAGTATGAAAAATCTAATAATTGTGCTACTAACAGCTACCCTATTTTCAGGATGCACAGATGTAGTGAACGTTCCATTAAATACAGCCAACCCAAAATTAGTAATTGATGCCTCCTTAATTTGGCAAAAAGGGACAACGGGTAATAATCAAGAAATTAAATTAGCTACAACAACTGATTTTTACACCAATGTAATACCAACAGTTTCTGGAGCAACAGTATTTGTAACAAATAGCTCAAATGTTATTTTTAACTTTATTGAAACACCTAATACTGGAATTTATAAGTGTACTAATTTTGTTCCAGTTATTGACGAAACCTACACGCTTACTGTACTTAGTAACGGTCAAAGTTACACGGCATCAGAAACCTTAAAATCAGTAGCTGCTATAACTTCAGTAACTCAAGAAATTCAAACGAATTTCGGTGCAAATGTACTGGAATTAAAAACTTTTTTTAATGACCCAGCCAATGCCGAGAATTATTACCTCTACAAATACAAATTCTCAAAAAATCTAAAACCAGAATATACCATTAATAATGATAAATTTTTTCAAGGAAATACTTTTTTTAGTTTAGCACTAGAAGAGAACACAAATCCCGGAGAACAAGTCGAAATTACACACTATGGTATTTCAAAAGCATATTATAATTATATGAACATTCTTTTGAATATTGCAGGAAGTTCAGGTGGCGGACCCTTTCAAACACCACCTGCAACAGTGAAAGGAAACATAAAAAACGAAACCAATTTTACTAATTATCCTTTGGGTTATTTTAGAATAAGTGAAGCGGATGTAACAAATTATACCATTCAATAATAGATATAGTAAAATTAGTTCAAAAATGAAATCTTTTACAACTATATCCTTTTTCATGGTTTTGCTTATTGCTGTAATCCTATTCCACATAGGTATTATAGTTAAACTAATTCCTTATGAAATCGTTTGGGGTGGACAACTTCATAATGATTCTGAAATGTATACTTTCGAATGCATTTCGATTATTATCAATTTATTTTTAGGTGCAGTTTTAATCGCAAAAGATAGTGCAAAATCTAGACGTTTAAATAAAATACTTGACATAATCTTATTGATTTTCCTTATCGTTTTTTCGCTAAACGCTATTGTTAATGCTTTCGCTAAGACCATATTTGAAAAATCATTCGCTATTATGACACTTACTTTCGTAATTCTTATTTGGAAAATTTTGAATACTAAAAACAATAAATTTTGATTAACTAATTATTATATAGAAAGTGGTACTTGTATAGAAAGTGGTTCTTGTATATTTAAGTTAAAGCAGAAAAAAATGCAAAAAATTCATAGAATTACTTTTTATAGCAACGAACGAATAAAATTTAGAAATTAAATAATGTTTAATTAAACTAAGAAATAACTAAAATTACTTTAATGTTGTAGTTAGTAAAGTGAGCGCAGAAATATATATTCTAAAAATATAAAGTAGAAAAACCCATGATTTTCCTGGCATTTTTTTTAATTAAATGTTTAATTCCCGAATTAAATACCATAAATCCGATGCACACAACTTTTAAACTTATTTTGTAAAAACCAAACAGTACAGTGTGCAATTCGCGAATTAAACACCTTAAATTCCTGAATTTAATAGTAAAAATTCAATCAACACAAGCTTTGAACTTATTTAAAAAAAACTAATAGAATAATGTGCAATTCCAGAATTAAACACCTTAAATTCCTGAATGCAACATCAAAATTGCAATCAACACAGCTCTAAACATATTTTGTAAAAACTAATACTATAATGCGTAATTCGAGAATTAAACACAATAAATTCCTGAATTTACTACAATAAACCGAATCAATACAAACTCTATATTTATTTTTTAAAAACCAAACAGTATAGTGTGCAATTCCAGAATTAAACACCTTAACTTTTAATTTTTAGGTACAAAAAAGATGCCACTGGCACCTACTCTATTTTCTCCTACTCTTCCAACTATCATTATGATACCGTCTTCTCCTCCACTCATAAAACATCCCACGCAACCAAAGCCCTACAAGCCACAATACAACAAACCAAACTATTTCATACCATTCCATCTCTCAAAGATAAAACGACAAGCACACACATAAAAAATACTTTTTGCAATTACTCCCGAATTGACAAGTAAAACTTCGGAATTGACAAGTCAATAAAAAAAACAAAAAAGATGCCGAGGCATCTTTTAAAATAATTCTATAATGGTTTCTCTGGTAAAAAATCCTTTGGTGAGCAATTTAATGCTTTAGCTATTAAATTAAGATGTACAATATTATATTTAGCCTTTTTAGATGGTGCTTCAATCTGTGAAATAAATCCAATATTTTTACCAATAGATAGAGACAAATCTTCTTGTGTTATTTTCTTTGACTCTCTAATTTCTTTAACTTTAGAGATTACATAACGTTCTATTTTATCTAATGATTCATGCATAGTCAAATTGACATAAAAAAGAAACAAAACGTTATGTACTATAGTACATATTTAAAATATATTTATATATTTGTATTTCAAATACATTGAAAAATGTAATTTTGCGAAACTTCATAAAAATATTTGAAGCATTCGCTTAGAATCTCGCACTAGAAAACTGGTAATTTTTGCAACGAGATAATAAGTATGATGCTCACGTCTATTGGCGTGGGCTCACTTATTGTTGCTCGGTATACCAGTACCTCTAGTGCAATAAGCTGAGTTCCATGCCTTTTTTAATTCATAAAGGATACTCACTTTTTATTCTTAGCACTTCTTCAGTAAAGTCTCGCAACAGTTCAATTAATGCAATTAGTTAGTTTGGAGAGACATTGCCTGCGCTCGGCTGCAACTTGCAACGGCAGTGTACTTTCCTTTTCAAAAAACCTTAAAATACAAATGCCTATGAAATAAAAACAGCATCGCATCAGATAAATAATTTGTGCTAATTCGTGGAATTCGTGGTAAAAAAACGGAAACAAAAATCAGTGATAATCTGTGCAATCAGTGGCAAAAAAAAGCGAAGCGAAGCACAAAAAAGCAAAAAAAGGCCCTCTAACTCTTCTTGGCGGACGAATAGAGGACCAAAGCAAACAAAACCGAAGTTTAATTTAACCAAACCAAAAGTATGAATAAAAATTCAATCTTAAAGTATTGGGCTACAATACAACTGCCCAAACTGTACTACATCCTACTCCTAATATGCTGTATAGGAGTTCAGGCACAAACAACCATCAAAGGGATTGTCTCAGATGCCAATGGTTCATTACCCGGCGTAACAATTAAAGTAAAAGACAAGCCAATCGCTGCACTATCAGATAAAAAAGGAAACTATACAGTAACGGTAGAACAAAAAGACATCCTTATATTTTCCTTTATAGGCTATAAGACAATTCAAACTCCAGTAGCAAACCAAACAACAATCAATATTAAACTCGAAGAAGATGCAACAGCGCTAAAGGAAGTAATAATAAATGCAGGATATTATAGTGTAAAAGATAAGGAACGAACAGGAAGCATTGCAAAAATAACTTCCAAGGATATCGAAAACCAACCAGTAACAAACGTCTTGGCAACAATGCAGGGAAGAATGGCGGGTGTAAACATTGTACAGACAAGCGGTGTGCCTGGTGGAGGATTCGAAATACAAATCCGTGGTCAA
>NZ_JBDTQE010000091.1:0-9060 GCF_039932285.1 Flavobacterium sp. | reverse complement strand
TTTTCGATAATAGTTTGTGTGATACTCAAGGTTTTCAAGATATTATTACGATTTATAACCAATCCATTTTCCTTATTATTATCTTCGGTATTTTTATGAAAATGCAACATATCTAATTCTGAAACTCTATTTTTCGGCTCTAAAAAATCATAAAACCACTGTTTTCTTTGCTCTCGAATTGTTAATGGATACAAGGTTGATGATGACCAAATATGATTTTTTGTTGTATCTAATTCGGTGACTTCTTTCTTTAATTCATTCCATTGTAATTGATATAATTTTTGGTTTTCAAAAACAACCAATGTAAACGGTTCTATATTGTCGAGATCTATTTTTTGCCAAGATAAAATTACAGATTCTGAACTAATTAAATCTAAAACTATTAATCCTCTACTTTTTCTATAACTAGATTTTAGTTCATGTTTTTCTTTGGCACCATTTAGTAAAACAACAACATGTGCTTTATCATCTACGGCATACCAAGTTCCACCAGCTTTTTGATCTTTTGGGAAAAATATTTTTTTGTCATTTACTAAATGAATTTTAGGTTCGATAGCTTTCTCTCGAGCCACTTTTTCATCTCTGTTTGAAGTAATGATATATTTGCCATTACTGTTTACAAAACTTACTGTGCACATTGTTTTCTATATTCAATAGTTGATGAAGCAATCCCGAAAGTTTCAGTAAGTTGTATGTCTTCCATTTGAAAAACGGCTACTTTTATAAGTGCTTGATGGTGTATGCAATGCTCTAAGTTGTACAATAACTCTCTAAAATAATTTGTTTCTATTTCCGTATAAGCTTTAAAAAGTAATTGTTTTAGCACTATATTTTTATTTTCTTTTTCGATAGATTTTATAATATCATTTATCGATTGAATTGCAAAATTAGTATCTGTTTGAATTAAATTATTTCTTTTTCTGTCATCATAATTCAACAAACCTGACTCATACGAATTTAGTAAACACTGAAACATTTCTATAATATGTCTGGTATGTTCTCCTACCGATGAATTACCTAAATATAATATTGGTAATGCAAAATCTTTGTCAGATAATTGATTTAATAAGTCCTTTAATTCTTCTAAAGTATGTCTTACAGCGCTAAAATTCATAGTCTATTTTATTAAAAAATTAATGTCCTTTTTGTATCTAAATGTTAAATATAGGCTTAATATAAATGTTATGCAAGCCATAAAAAATAGCGTTCCACCATCGTTTTCTACCTCAATACCAATTATAAATATATGTGATACTATAGCAACAAACATAGTTGACATGGCTATAAATGCAGCATAAAATTTTGTTTTATTCACAAATAAGAATATTGATGCTAATAATTCGATAATTCCTGAACTAATTCTTCCAAATGGCTCTGCTCCTAGTTTTGTAAATATAAAAACAGATTCAGAACTTGCCGTAAATTTAAAATATAACGTTTGTAATAATATAAAAGCTACAATTATTTTTATTGTTCTGTTTATTAAAATTGAATTCATAATTAATATTTTTTCCAGTTTAAATCTGCTTTCATTTTCAATTGTTTCTCATCTTTATTCCAACTCTTTAAAGTATTATTGAAATAAGCGTTGTAAAAAAGGTATAACTTGTTATCAATAATTTTGAAAGTTTCAGGGTCAATCTCAACCTTATCTCCAGAACTTCCCATTGCATAAGCACACCATCCACCATATTGAGGCTCATATATTGCAGGCATTTTTGCAAATGCTTCTTTATTTTCTTTAGTAGAAAAATTGTAAATCACACCTTCATAAGTAAATGATAATTCTTTCTTACCTTTTATAGCTTTTTTTTGTTTAAAATAGGCTACAGGATCATAACCTTGTATTCCTACTTTCTTTTCTAAATTAAAAGATTCTAACCTTCTTGTACTTTGAGAAAAACTCGAAATTGTAAATAAGATTGCTAATGTAAACAGTAAATTTTTCATAATATTTATATTTTATTTGGTAAAATTATGAAGCTAAACAGCAACACTTTGTCAGCTAGTTTACATCTTATCCAAATTTTATATTTTTTTAAAATCTGGAATTATTATTTCTTTGCGATTGTATTCTATAATGCCATTATCTACAAATTCGTTAAGTAATGTTGTCGCAGTTTGTCTAGATGTACAAATTATCTGGGCAATATCATTTTGTGTTAAATAATTTTCGAGTGTTACTTTGTTATTATCAAAAACACCTTCTTTCTCTGCCCATTCTTTTAAGAAAGTAAGTAATCTTGTTTTAGCATCTTTAGTAACTAAGTTAGCATAATTATTCCTTAATCGTTTCATTTTTAAACCCACGAATTTTGTATAACCTAAAGCCAATTGAGGATTCCGAAGTATTAAATCTTCAAAATCAGACAATAAAAAACTACAAATAGAAACTTCATCAGTTAGCACTTTTGCATATTCGTTAACCTGAATATCATTATCTAAAGAAAGTTCTCCAAACAAATCTCCTTTCTGAATAATATCTTTGATTGTTTCGTTACCATCTTCATCTAAAGAAACAATTTTAATGCTTCCTCGTTTTAAAAGAAAAATTCTTGGTACATCAGAATCTGAAAAATATATAATTTCACCCTTGTTTGCTTTTTTAAAACCAACTATAATGCATAATTGCTTTATCTGGGAAAAACTTAAAGTTCTAAATAATTTATGGTCCCGGAGATACCAATATTTTAATTCATCGTACATAAATAAAAATTAAAAAATCTTAATTTATTAAACATACGAAATTAAAATGATTTTGGTTTTATATTTTTTAAAAGTATTGGAAAAATTGTTATTTAAATCTGACTGTAAATAATAATCTTACAATACTTTTTTAAGTAGATAAAGTTCAATTAATAAACTATAGTTATACAAACAACCAATATTAAATTAATTTCTATCGTAATTTTCAATATTCTACAATTTATATATGAAGTATTTTATACTTTTGCGGTTTCCGTTATTCAAATAAAGTATATACAATAAAATATGAAAAAGAAGGTTGAAATTTTAGCTCCGGCTAAAAATCTAGTGCAAGGGATAGCTGCTATCAATGCTGGTGCAGATGCTGTATATATTGGTTCACCTTTATTTGGAGCTAGAACAAATGCAACCAATTCTATAGAAGATATCGCCGAAATGGTAACCTATGCTCATTTATTTAAAGCCCAAGTTTTTGTGGTAATAAATACCATATTATATGAAAATGAATTAGAACCTTGCAGACAATTAATTCATCAATTATATACTATTGGC
Organism: Flavobacterium sp.; assembly: GCF_039932285.1. Taxonomy (GTDB): domain Bacteria; phylum Bacteroidota; class Bacteroidia; order Flavobacteriales; family Flavobacteriaceae; genus Flavobacterium. Next base: position 5,802 of record NZ_JBDTQE010000091.1, on the reverse strand, counting down.
GTAGATGCACTTATTGTACAAGACATGTCTATTATGGAAATGGACATTCCTCCTATTGTCATTCATGCCAGTACACAAGCTAATAATAGAGATCCTAAACATGTTAAATTCTTAAAAGATGCTGGAATGCAACGTGTTGTGCTGGCAAGAGAATTAAACCTAGACCAAATTCGTGAAATTAGTGAAGCCACTGATGTCGAATTAGAATTTTTTGTCTCTGGAGCACTTTGCGTTTCTTTCAGCGGAAACTGTTATATGAGTATCGCTGGTGGCGAACGAAGTGCCAACAGAGGTTCTTGTGCTCAAAACTGTCGTCTTCCTTATAATTTGACCGATGGTACGGGTAAAACCTTAATTGAAAACAGTCATTTATTATCTATAAAAGATTTAGACTTAAGCGACCAATTGCCTAATTTGATTGAAGCTGGAGTAACCTCATTTAAAATAGAAGGCCGATTAAAAGATATTGTGTATGTAAAAAATAATACGTCTTATTTAAGAAAAAAATTAGATGCCTTTTTAGAAAATAACGATACCTTCCAAAAAGCTTCTTCTGGTCGCACTTTTTATAATTTCGAAGCCGAAATGGATCGTAGTTTTAATCGTGGTTATACCGATTATTTTGTAAACAAACGCAAAGAAAAAATTGGGAATTGGGAAAGTCCAAAATCGCAAGGACAAGTCATTGGTAAATTAATCGAAATTAAAGCCAATGGTTATGTGATTGAAAATCATGAGAAACTAAACAATGGCGACGGTCTTTATTTCCTCAACGAACAAGGCGAAGCCGATGGTACACAAGTGAACATCATTATTGGTAATATTGTAGTTCCCAACACATTGAAACCTCTTGCTGTAGGCACGATGATTTATAGAAATTCAGATGCCGAATTTAATAAAATAGTAGAAAAAGAGAATAGTGTCGTACGTAAAATTGGGGTTAACTTACATTTTACCGAAACTTTAGATGGATTTCAATTGGTTGCTACCGATGAAGATGGTCATCAAAGCACAGCAACTTTGCAAATAGAGAAAGAAGTGGCTAAAAACGAAGCTTCTACAATTCCTAATATCAAAATTAATTTAGCAAAAACAGGAAATACACCTTTTATTGTTGATGATATTAAAGTAAATTTCTCTAACAATTGGTTTTTACCAATTTCTAAAGTAAACGAAATTAGACGTGAAGCCCTAGAAAAACTCATAGATATTCGTATTAATGAATACCATCGCGAAGAGTTTCAAATTACCAAAACAGACCATCCTTATCCTGTCGAAAAACTCGATTTTACATACAATGTATCCAACCATTTGGCAAAAGCTTTTTACAAACGTCATGGCGTAACCGAAATCGAAAAAGCTTTCGAGTTACAATGGGATCCAGGAAAAGCGAGAGTAATGACTACTAAATATTGCGTGAAATATGAATTAGGCAAATGCGCTCGTTTTCAAAGAGAAACTATGGGCGAAAAAGTCGTAGAACCACTTACACTTACACATGGGGAGAATGCATATAAATTAAAATTTAACTGCAAACCGTGCGAAATGGAAATTTGGGAAAAAGATGCCGATTTAGAATTTGAAGACGAAGACGAACAATTGGGTTATGTAGTCCAAAAGAGATAATCTCGTTGCTTAGTAACAAATTGTATTTTACTTATTGTTTGTTGCAATTTTCTCATAAAAAATATTTTGCCACAGATTTAGCAAAACCAATATAAAGTTATACCTGACAGGTTTTTAAAACCTGTCAGGTATAACATACAAATATTCTCAATAATTTAGTACTTTTAATTTATCTTTGCTACACTAATTTTTTCTAGTGTTACTTTAGCATCTCCAATCCCATTCTTTTTTATAATAATTTCGAAATCATCATCTGAGTTTGATAAATCATCTGAGATATAATAAGAGAAATTAAGTTTTACGCCACTCTCTCCTATTTCATGATTTTCTCCTGTTCCGTGATCGTGAGCCACTCCAAAGAAAGTCATTACCCCAACATATTGGTCTTTTTTTCCAGGATAACGAAGGAAAATGCTATAATTGTCTTTTGGTTCTTTGTAAACCACAACATCTAAATGCAATACCATTTTAGAGTTTGCTTCGCTCCTAAAGACTTTATTGGTGCTTTTTGCTAGTTTGCTAGTTACTTTGTGGGAAAAAGCAGTCTCTCCAATTATCTTTCCTACTTTTTGTTCCCAAACTATTTTTTCTTTTGAATCCTGAAATGAAATTTTAGCTTTCCCTTTCGATTCATTAGCTGCTAAAACTGGAGTTTCAGATCCGTACAACAAATTATCATAAGTATAATCTAAATTGAAAACCACAGAATACAATTCATCTAATGTATAAGTAATATGCCCTCCATCTGGTGTTATGAACTCATAAGTCCAAGGATTGGCTTTTAGCTCGTCTAGTGTAGGACGTTGCCCATAAGCAGAAACATCCCAAGATTCCCAAATACGGTCTATCATACTATGGTGCAACCAGAATACTGGATCAAATCCCGCTGAAGGAACATTTGCCATGAGTCCAGACATATTGGTTTGGTATATTTCGTTATAATAAGTTTCGCTTGGATTTGCATATTCTCCCCCAATAAGGTCATGCATATAACCATGGGGAGCAATTTCTAAACTTTTACTAAATCCTGCAGATCCTGCAAAGGAAGGATTTGTTTTTAGTTCCTCTAACGCCAATTGGATTGCATCTACATTATCTGTAGGAATAGGTTTCCCGTCGTTAAGAACACTATATCTAGCTTGTTCATACAAAGAACCTGTTTTGCTTCTCATAGGTGCTACCATAATATTATCTGCAACATTTGTGCTTCCATAATTCCAATAAGGCAAAGCAAAATCTTTTTTTCCAGATAATTCTCTGACTATTTTTTCTAAATACCAAGTGTACATTCTATGCCACAAAAGAAAATTTAGAGAAGCATTTTGTGTGCCATTGTGTGTACAATCTCCCCAAGCCCATAATTTGTCTTTGCTGGTTTGATAATTTGCACAAAGTGTATTTTTCCCGTTTATTACACTTGGAATGTTGTGTATTGCTCCTTGATAATACCAAGCAAGACCATTATCACAACCCATTTCACGCATTTTTTTGAATGCTACATTCATGGCTTCAAGATCAGGTTGTGCTTCAGGTGTATTGGCATTTCGTCGAATATATTTCGTCGGAGTTTGGTCTTGACCAAAGCTCATGCTTGTAATCAAAATCGTGGATAATAAAAGAAGGACTTTTTTCATTTTTGTTTGTTTTTAAGTGAGTATTGAGTTGTTTGTTTATTTTAGATTAAAGGACGTCGACTTCAAAAGTTAGGATTTTAGAATAACTAGGATTTGCTTTATCATATATTTTAAATTTTACAATCCCATTACCCATTTTATTGGTAGGAATAACATGAATGGCAATAAATCCCTGCTGATCTGCATTTAGTTTACTAAAAGAAGAACCTTTTGGGATTCCTATTTGGCAGGCTCCATGCTGGCACATAGAACAATCCCATTCTTTAGGAAATGTATTGTACACCGTTTCCCAAACAAGATATATTGGTTTATTAGAAATGTTTTCGATTTTAATTTTAGAAATATCCAGTCGTTTACTTTTTAGTAAACTTTCCTTATTTGTTGCATTCCCCACTACAGAAAAAGTAGGCTTTTTTTGCGCAAAGGAAATGGAAAAAGATAAAAGAAGAATGAGATAAAAGAATATTGTTTTCATGGTGGTTGTTTGTTTACATATTAATAAAAAACAGGAATATTAGCTTTGTACCATTCCTGTTTTGAAATTGAGTCTATAAAATAATATATGATTTGTTCCTTTTGTGCTACGTTTTCTAAAGAAACCAGCAATTCAAGAGATTCACCTGAATTAAGTCGTATGGTATTTTCTTTAGCTATTTTTATATGAGATTCATTTCCAGTAATTAATTGAAGTTTTGTACCCGCTGGAAACTGTATTTCATGAAGGTATAATCCGGAATTCACTAAACGAAGAAGCAAAGTTTCTTTTTTGTGTGCTAACGATTGCAAACCTTTATTTTTTGGAATTGTTACACCATTAATCAAAAAGTAACTAGGTTTGTAATCAGGAAGTACAATTGGTTTGTTTGAAACATCATATTCTGTACCCATAATAGCATCAGTATGCCAATTTGTATCTATTTCATAACTACACCACAGTATTTCGTTTGAAGACTTAACCAATAATGAGTCATTCACTTTTGGTTGAATAATGATGACGCCAAACATACCTGCTTGAAGATTGAAAGGATAATTTTCTGGACTATAATAAAGATAAGCTCCTGCTTTTTTGGCCAGAAAAGAATAAAAACCATGTTCCATATGGTGAACAGGTTCTTTCTTTTTCATGATTTCCTTTTCAGTATTACGTTGCAAAAATTCGATTTCCTTACAATACAAAGAGACTGGATTTCCTTGTGAAATATTCCAAAAATCGATATGTACACTGTCGCCTTCCTTCACATTAACACAATAACCTGGCAAAGTAACTTGACCTGAAAGTGAGTTTGTAAATCCAAAAGTTCTAATCTCTAAGTTTTTCTTAACAGCTAACTTTCCTGTTGTTCGTCCAATAATTAACCGTTCGTTTTGAGAAAACAAAAATGCAGTACTGAATAAAAAAGTAAATACTAATATGATTTTATTCCATTTTCTCATTTCTAAACTCAAATTAATATTTAATACCTGTTGTTTAGTATTACAATTCAAATTTAGAGTTATTAAAAACTTTAAAACAGGGTATAAATACCTGATTTTGTAGTAAAAAAGCCAATGGTTTAAATAAATAAACTATCGTTAATTTGGAATTTCGGAAAGGATAAGAGAAATCTCTTTGGGATGAATTTTTGAATTACTTCGTTCTAAAGCCTTCGGAATCAAATAAAAAAGCCGCTCCTAGTAGGAACGGCTTTCAATACTATATTATTTAAAGTTTTAGTAAGCTAATAATTCCAATAATCCTTCTTCGAATCTAACTTTAGGTAAATACTGGTCTTCTAGTGCTTTTACAAAAGGAATAGCACTTTCTAAACTTCCTACACGTTTTACTGGAGCATCTAGGTATTCGAAGCAATTTTCCATGATTAAAGCAGAAATATCACTAGCAATTCCGCCAAACATAGAATCTTCTTGGAGAATAATACATTTTCCTGTTTTCTTAATTGATGCAAAAATAGTTTCGGTATCCAAAGGTTGTAACGAACGTAAATCAATCAAATCAGCTGAAATTTCAGGGTTTTTAGTTAAGGTGTCTAAAGCCCAATGCACTCCTGCACCAAATGAAATCACAGTAACTTGAGAACCTTCTTTTATCATAGCCGCTTTCCCAAAAGGAATCGTATAATAATCTTTAGGGACATCTTGATACATACTTCTGTACAATTGCTTGTGCTCGAAGAACATAACAGGATTAGGATCGTTAATTGCTGTGTTTAATAAACCTTTTGCATCGTAAGGAAATGCTGGATAAACCACTTTTAATCCTGGTGTTTTGGTAAACCAAGCTTCATTGGTCTGCGAATGAAAAGGTCCCGCTTGCGTTCCGCCACCGCAAGGCATACGAACCACCACATCGGCATTTTCTAACCAACGATAATGAGATTTTGCTAATAAATTGACAATTGGATTAAATCCTGTCGAAACAAAATCGGCAAATTGCATTTCTACAATAGCTTTGTGCCCGTTGATAGACAATCCCATCGCTGCTGAAACAATTGCACTTTCGCAAATAGGTGTATTTCTAACTCTTTCTTTTCCGAATTGTGCT
>NZ_JBDTQE010000090.1:0-9090 GCF_039932285.1 Flavobacterium sp. | reverse complement strand
CAAGTAAAAGTGTGATGATTTTTTTCATTTTAAATATAAATTTTAAATAATATTGGCAAATATAATAAGTTATGATCTAATTTCTGCCTTTTTCGTTTGGATATAAATAAGGTAATGGATCACTTTGCCAGAATTCTTTAGTTTCAATATCCATAATGGTTAGTGGCCCATTAAAAGCGGCTCCAGTATCTACATTCCAAATATTGGCTTTTTGAACAGGGATAAGTTCCCCAATTCTAGTAACAGGAGTATGACCAATGTAAATTTCTTTATATAATGTAAAGCGCCTTGGATAAAATTTATGAGTGGTTTCAAGATTTTCATCTAGTGATAATGCCGTTTCCCACAATGTCCTGTCCCAATATAATAGTTTGGGAAAATATTCTGAATCTACTCCATTCATATTGGTAAAGCCAGCGTGAAGAAACAATCGATTGGACGAATCTAAATAATAGTTTTGTAACGACTTTAGAAATTGAATATGTTTTTGTTTTCTTTCGTTTGAAACAGATTGATATGCTAAAACTGTAGATTCTCCTCCGTTTTTGTACCACGTGAGGTTGTCTTTGCTTTCGTTAAGCCATTCACACAATAATTCATCATGATTACCCCGAAGAAAAATGCAATGATGTGTTTTTTGTAAAGAAATTAAGAAATCTAACACTTGTGGCGACTCGCTCCAACCATCTACATAATCACCTAAAAAAATTAACAAATCATTTTTTGTGACTTTTACTTTTTTTAAAATTTGTTGCAAAGCCTTAAATCCTCCGTGTATATCGCCTATTACTAATGTTCTCATTTGTCAAAATTGTAGACGTGAATTTATATAAAAAAGCTTTAATATATTAATCTAATACTGAGGCAAAATTAAGGTTATTCTCTTAACTTTGCCTCAGTATTAGATTAATATGTCTATTGTCTATTTTTACACTTAAAAAATTATTTTCATGTCACAAAAACGCCTTTATCTTCTCGATGCTTATGCTTTAATATTTCGTGGTTATTTTGCGTTTATAAAAAACCCAAGAATCAACTCAAAAGGAATGGATACGTCTGCGATCATGGGATTTATGAATGCCTTGATGGACGTTATAAAACGTGAAAAACCAGATCATTTAGCGGTTGCTTTCGATAAAGGCGGAAGCACGTATCGCTACGAAATGTACCAAGAATACAAAGCCCATCGCGACGAAACGCCTGAAGCTATAAAAATTGCAGTTCCTTATATTCAAGAATTATTAAAAGCAATGCACATTCCGATTGTTGAAGTCGCTGGCTTTGAAGCCGACGATTTAATAGGAACTTTGGCAAAACAAGCCGAAAAAGAAGATTTTAAAGTCTATATGGTAACACCTGATAAGGATTTTGCTCAATTGGTTTCCGAAAATATTTTTATGTACAAACCTGCACGAATGGGGAATGATATCGAAATTTGGGGAATTCCAGAAGTTTTAGCAAAGTTTGAAATTACGAATCCATTACAAGTTATAGATTTCTTAGGAATGATGGGCGATGCCGCTGATAATATTCCGGGATTACCAGGTGTTGGCGAAAAAACAGCTAAAAAATTCTTAGCAGAATACGGCTCTATGGAAAATCTTTTAGCCAATACACACCAACTAAAAGGCGCCATTAAAGATAAAATTGAAGCCAATGCTGAATTGGGTATTTTGTCTAAAAAACTCGCGACTATATTACTTGATTGTCCAGTGACTTTTAACGCAGAAGATTATGAATTATCAAAACCTGATGTTGAAAAAACAGACGAATTGTTTCAAGAATTAGAATTTCGTCAAATGAAAGCGCAGTTTGATAAATATTTTGGAACGGGGAAAGAATATGACGAAATTGATACCAATGGTAATGGAACTTCAAACGATACACCGCAAGCAACTAAAAAAGCGCCAGCTAAAAAATCGAACGAAGATCAATTCGATTTATTTGGTTTCTCTGATGAGGAAAACGGTGAAGTAAAAACAAATTCCCATTATGCAACGTTAGAAAATACGGAACATTTTTACCAAATTATTGAAGGAGATTTTGCCGTAAAATTATTGTTGCAAAACTTAATGAATCAAACTTCAGTTTGTTTTGATACCGAAACTACTGGAATTGATGCCTTGAATGCAGAATTGGTTGGAATGTCGTTTTCTTTCGAAAAAGGGAAAGCTTTTTATGTTCCGTTTCCGGAAAATCACGAAGAAGCACAAGTTTTGGCAGACAAGTTCAAACCTTTTTTCGAAAGCGAAAGCATCGAAAAAATAGGTCAAAACATAAAATATGATTTAAAAATTCTTTCCCATTATGGTGTTCAAATCAAAGGAAAATTGTTTGACACAATGATTGCCCATTATTTGATCAATCCCGATATGCGTCATAATATGGATGTTTTATCGGAAACTTATCTGAAATATTCTCCAAAATCAATCGAAGATTTAATTGGTAAAAAAGGTAAGAATCAAAAATCAATGCGTGATGTAGCTTTGGAAGAAATCAAAGAATACGCTGCTGAAGATGCCGATATAACTTTTCAATTGAAACAAAATTTCAGTCCAATTTTAGATAGAGCCGAAACCAAAAAACTATTTGATGAAATCGAAATTCCATTAATCCCAGTTTTGGCTGCAATGGAATTAGAAGGAATCAATCTTGATGTTCCTTTCTTGAAAGAAATGTCCGTCGAAATGGCAAAAGAAAGTTCAGAATTGGAACAAAAAATCTATGAAACGGCTGGCGAAAAATTCAATCTAGCTTCACCAAAACAATTGGGCGATATTTTATTTGACAAATTGAAAATTGGAGGAGCCAAACAAAAGAAAACCAAAACGGGTCAATATGCCACCGGCGAAGAGATTTTATCGTATTTAGCCAACGACAACGAAATTGTGTGTGACATTCTCGAATGGCGTCAAATGGTGAAATTGCAAAGTACTTATATTGATGCTTTGCCAAATCAAGTTGACAAAAAAACCGGGCGAGTGCACACTGATTATATGCAAACCGTTGCCGCAACAGGACGTTTAAGTTCAAACAATCCGAACTTACAAAATATTCCTGTTCGTACTGAAAGAGGACGATTGATTCGAAAAGCTTTTATTCCTCGTGATGAAAACTACACCTTGGTTTCTGCGGATTATTCACAAATAGAACTGCGAATTATTGCTGCATTGTCTGGGGAAGAAAATATGATTAAAGCGTTCCAAAACAACGAAGATATTCATAGAAGTACCGCTGCAAAAGTATTCAACGTTCCGTTAGAAGAAGTTACAAAAGAACAACGTAGCAATGCCAAAACGGTAAATTTCGGAATTATTTACGGAGTTTCTGCTTTTGGATTAAGCAATCAAACCTCGCTTTCGCGAAAAGAAAGTGCCGAGTTGATTGAGGCGTATTATGCTACTTATCCTAAACTGAAATCGTATATGTCTGGTCAAGTTGATTTTGCCAGAGAACACGGTTATGTGCAAACGGTTTTAGGTAGAAGACGTTATTTGAAAGATATTAATTCTGCCAATATGATGGTAAAAAGTGGCGCAGAACGAAATGCTGTAAATGCCCCAATTCAAGGTTCTGCCGCCGATATTATAAAAATTGCGATGATTAACATTCATAGAAAATTAGTTTCCGAAAACTGGAAATCGAAAATGTTACTACAAGTACACGATGAATTGGTTTTTGACGTTTATAATGAGGAACTAGAGAAGATTCAACCGATGATTAAACATGAAATGGAAAATGCTTTCAAAATGGATGTTCCGCTAGATGTTGAAATTGGAGTTGGTAGAAATTGGCTAGAAGCACATTAAAATATTTATTTTTAAATTAAGAATATGCGAAAAATATTTTATTCAATCATTCTTTTATTTACTGTTTATTCTTATGCAGAAAAACAATATTTATTAGAAGGAACTGTCGGAAAAGCAACAATTTATATGTTTTTTGAAGACAATTCGTCGCCAACCGAAACTGCTATTTATGATGTTCGCTATTTTTATAAAAATTCGTTGAAAGACATCGTTTTGTCTGGTGAAAAAACAGGGAATAAATATGTTTTCAAATTTGAATCAAACGACAAAATCAACGAAACATTTGAATTGTCATTAACTCAAAATGATAATTTTAATGGTTTTTGGACCGATGCAAAAGGATTAAAACTTCCAGTAAGTTTTAAACCTTTTGATAAATCTGGGTTTTTATTAAAAGAGAAAAACAATCCATTTTTAAAGCAATTCAAGGAAGATTCATTCGATTTCATCAAAGCAAGTTTCATTCAATTCAAATCCGATTCAATATCAATATACAAAGGAAAAACAATTGAATGGTTTTCAGAAAAACATTGCAACGCACCTTATTTTAGACTTGGAAAAGGTTTTTCTGATGCAGTAAAGAATAAAATAAATCCTATTTTAAACAAATATCATTACCAAAATATTTTAGCGCAATTGAACTGCTCGTCTAGTTTTGATTATAACAACGGAAACGGTATTGAATATTCTATTTCTATTCATTACTTAGACGAAAATTTAATTGGTTACTACGATTTTAGTTCTTATTATTGTGGAGGTGCTCACCCAGATTTTGGTGGGCAAGGGATTTTATTGGATTTAAAATCAGGAAAAAGTTACGGCATAGACGATATTTTGGCTTTTGATAAAAGCGTTGGAGCTAATCAGGAAACTAATTTTGATGCCTTTTCTAAGTACAGAAGCAATTATTTTGCGTCAAAAATTTTTGCTTTGGTAAATAAAACACAACATTTCAAAAAACCAACAAACGATGATGATTATTGCGATTATACGGATTTAGAATTTTGGGATTTTCCATCGTGGTCGTTTACTGAGAAAGGAATTGAGTTTACGCCTATTTTTTATAGAGCTGCAAGAAGTTGTGAAGAACCTTTCTTAGTCTCTTTTTCCGATTTACGAAAGTTCAAGAACACAAAATTTCCTTATAAATTATAGAAATGAATGATGATTTCAAACCACCAATTAAAAGCAGGAAAACAGAAGAATTATTAAAAATAGCCGGTGCTCCAAAAAAAATGGATCCAAGAGCATTAAAATTGGCTCTTGATGAGCTTTACAACAGAAAAATTGACCCTAAATTAATTGAACAAGCAAAATACATAGAAGAAAGACAAGTAAAATTCGAGGTTTTAAAAAAATTCAATGAAAGTTATAAAGTTTCCGATTTCATTTTTAATCTAAAAGGAACTCTTTTTGAACTTATATTTACTTGGGAATTAAAAAAAGATGGATATACCCTTAAAGCAGAACAACAAAAAACTTTTAGAATTATTCTAATTATAGTCATACTATTAGTTTACTTTTTATCTGAAATAATATAAAATAAAAATTATGAAAAAATCAATCTTATTATTAGTATTTATATTCTCGCTGACACTTTCGGCGCAACAAAAAACCCGTTTCGATAAAATAGATAGTTTGCTGGTTTATCTGAACCAAAACAACAAGTTTATGGGACAAGTTTGTATTCGAGAATCTGGAAATGTAGTTTTCGAAAAAGCGTATGGTTTTGCCAATGTCGAAAATAGTTTGAAAGCAAATAAAAACACCAGATACAAAATAGGTTCCATCACAAAAACATTTACTGCCGTAATGATTATGCAGTTAATTGAAGAAAAAAAGTTGAAACTAGATACAAAATTATCTAAATTTTATCCTCAAATTCCAAATGCTGCAAAAATTACTATTCATGATTTATTGCATCATCGCACAGGAATTTTAGATTTTATAAACGGGGATTCGACCGTAAATGTTTACCAAAAAGTATCAAAAGACGAAATGATGGCAAAAATAGCAGGTTATAAACCAGTTTTCGAACCTAATTCTAAATTTGAATACAGCAATTCTAACTACTATATATTAGGTAGAATTTTGGAAGATGTCTCTAAAAAAGATTACGCAACCAATCTTAATGAACGAATTATAAACAAACTTCAATTAAAAAACACATCGATTGCTGCTAATGTAGATCCAACTAAAAACGAAAGCTATTCTTATAATTACACCAATAAAAAATGGACAATTAACAAAGAATGGGATATGTCGCAAGCTTTTGGTGCTGGGAACATTTCATCTACTGCTGCCGATTTAACTTTTTTTCTAGATGCTATTTTTAATGGTAAATTGCTAAAGAAAACTTCGGTCGATGAGATGACAAAACTAGAACAATCTTACGGAAAAGGCTTGGTTACATTTCCTTTTGGCGAAAGAAAATTTTATGGACACACAGGAGGAATAGAAGGTTTTAGAGCAGTTGTAGGGTATTATCCGCCAGAAAAAACAGGCGTTTCACTTATTGTAAATGGAGATAATTATAATCGCAATGATATTATGATTGGGATTTTGAGTATTTATTACAAAATGCCATATCAATTCCCAAATTTGACCACGTTTGAAGTTTCTAAAGATAAATTAGATAGTTATCAAGGGGTTTATGCATCGACAGAATTACCTATAAAAATCACTATCAAAATCGAAAAAGGAGAGCTAACAGCACAAGCTACAGGACAAAGTTCTTTTGCATTAAATCCAATTAGCGAAACTGAATTTGTGTTTGATCCAGCAGGAGTGAAACTAACTTTCGATGCAAAAAATATGATCTTAAAACAAGGCGGCGGACAATATATATTTACAAAAGAGTAACTATTAAACAATAGTTATATTTTAATTGTTGAATCACGTTGTCTCAATTCAGTCTTTATCACGACCGTTTTGTATTTGCGTTCTTCTTTTTCTTTGTGTTCTAATCTTTCTATTAGAAGCCTTGCAGCAGCTTCTCCTATTTCTGGTCCATGTTGGCTTATGGTCGATAAACTAGGAGTTAGCCTTCGCGACCAAACACCATCTGCAAAACCAATAATAGACAACTCCTCGGGAATTTTTCTAGAGTTTTTTAACCCCATTTTCATTATTGTAAGTGTAGAATGTTCGTCGAGAGCAAAAACACCATCTATTTCTTGATTATTTAAAAAGTCTTTTGCTTTAATATCAAAATCTTCTTCGTTTTCTGTAAGAATCACTAAGTCAGGATTGTTTAAAATATTATTTTTAGATAATGCTTCAAAATAGCCTTTAGCACGAAGTTTACCAACACTTAAATTATCAATAGAAGAAAACAACGCAATGTTTTTACAGCCAGTTTTTATCAAAAAATTAGTTGCTTCAATTGCCGAATCATAATCATCAACAATCACTTTATCACATTTTACTTTTTCAGCAACCCTGTCGAACATTACAATTGGTGTTCCCTCGTTTATAATTTCTGTAAAATGATCAAATTGATTCTCTTTTTGAGATTCTTCAGAAATAGAAAGGATAAAGCCATCAATAGTCCCGTTACTCAACATTTGTAATGTCTGAATTTCCTTTTCTAATGATTCATTAGAAATACATGTTATAACATGGTATCCTTTTTCATCAGCTATCTTTTCAATTCCAGAAAAGACCTTTGCAAAAAATGAATTCAAAATATTTGGAATGATAACCCCAATCGTTTTTGTAGAACGATTTTTAAGATTTAGTGCAGTAATATTTGGTTTGTAATTATTTAGTTTAGCAAACTCCTGAATTTTTATTTTTGTTGGCGTACTAATTTCTGGACTATTATTCAAAGCCTTCGAAACTGTCGAAACAGAAACACCGAGGTTCAATGCAATTTGTTTTAAAGTCGTTTTTGATCCCATAGGTGTATTATATTAGCGTAAAAATAGTAAAATATTATATAAAGTATTATTTGTTTTTCTTTTATGAGCGAAAAGTTCGTGCTTCTTTGTAAATTATATTCCTGCTGTACGTTTCAATACTTCTCGTTACAAAAAACGATACGTGATTTTTACTATCATCAGGGCTAAAAAGTAAAACTTAAACCTTTTGTAACTCTCTGAAAAGCAATAGAAAAAGAATTTTCACTTTCCCATTTGTATTTAAAATAAATAATTGTACTTTTGCACTCCCTTTATTGGGAATGGAATGTTTAATTAAAATAATATTATGGACGCATTAAGCTACAAGACACAATCAGCAAGCAAAGCCACCGTTACAAAGGAGTGGATTGTTGTTGATGCTGATGGTCATAACTTAGGTCGTCTTGCATCAAAGGTCGCTATGATCCTTAGAGGTAAGTACAAGCCAAGTTACACACCACACGTGGACTGCGGAGATAACGTAATCGTTATCAACTCAGAAAAAATCAACCTTACAGGTAACAAAATGGACGAGAAGACTTACATCCGTCACACAGGTTATCCAGGAGGACAAAGAAGTTTGACTGCAAAGGTTTTGCAATCAAAAAACCCTGCTCTTTTAGTAGAAAAAGCAGTAAAAGGAATGTTGCCTAAAAACAAATTAGGAGCAGAGCTTTTTAGAAATTTAAATGTTGTTGTAGGATCAGAGCACAAACAAGGCGCTCAGAAACCTAAAACAGTTAACCTAAACGATCTTAAGTAATGGGAGCAATTCACAAAATCGGTAGAAGAAAATGTGCAGTTGCACGTGTTTATGTATCGGAAGGAACAGGAGTAATCACTGTTAACAAAAAAGCGTTTGCAACTTATTTCCCAACAGCTACTTTACAATACAAAGTTTTACAACCTATGTCTATGACAGAAAATGTAACTAACTATGATGTAAAAGTAAATGTTTACGGAGGTGGTAGCACAGGACAAGCAGAAGCAGTAAGAATGGCTTTAGCGAGAGTAATGTGTGAAGTTGGAGAAGGAAACAGAGCAATCTTGAAACCAGAAGGATTACTAACGAGAGACCCAAGAATGGTTGAACGTAAAAAATTCGGTCAGAAGAAAGCTCGTAAGAGATTCCAATTCTCTAAACGTTAATATTTTTTTATTAAAAACTAAGTTATTGTTGCTCTTCCTGTCGAGGCAGGAAACTAGTTTAGCATCTAAATGAAGCCTAAAGCTTATAGCTTAACGCATAAAGCCCAAAGGAACATTGCTAATTCAACAGAACGTAAACTATTACAAAATGGCAAATAAAATAGAAGTTAAAGACTTACTAGAAGCAGGTGTTCACTTCGGACACATGACTAGAAAATGGGATCCAAACA
>NZ_JBDTQE010000089.1:0-9189 GCF_039932285.1 Flavobacterium sp. | reverse complement strand
GAATGTAGATACTGGAGCCGCTTTTAATGGGCCACTAACCATTATGGATATTGATACTAAAGAATTCTGGCAAAGCGAAAAGTTACCTGATTTATATCCAAACGAAAAAGGCAGAAATTAAATAGGAACTTATTATATTTGCCAATATTATTAAATCTACAAATTAAGATGAAAAAAATGATTACACTATTACTTGTTATTTCGGCAAGTATAGCAAATGCACAAGCATATAAAGGAAAAGGAGATATTAAGGCGCAAGTTGGCGCAAATATCCAAAGTGGCGGAACAGGAATTTTTGTTTCTGCAGATTTTGGTGTTGGTGAGAACATGTCTGTTGGTTTTTCTACAAATTATTTATTGTCTGCAAAAAACACCTATTTGTCATATGACACAACAACATTAGTTTTCGAAGAAAATAAGCCAAAATTTATAGATAGAATCGATGCAAAAGCTCGTTTTAATGTAAATTTAGGAAATGTTATTGGTCTTGACGAAAAAATGGACATATATCCAGGATTAGATTTAGGAACAAGAAATTTTGGTGCTCATACTGGATTTCGTTATTTTTTTACTGATGGTTTCGGTGTTTTTGGCGAAGCTGGAATCCCTATTGCAAAATATAGCAAAAACGATGATGGATTTAAATATTACAACAATCAATTTACATTTAATGTAGGTGTGTCTTTTAATTTATAAGAAATTTTAAAAAACAATAAAAATCACTAATTCACAAATTTTCAATTAAATATTTGTGAATTAGTAGTTTTTTAATAAAAAACTCATGACTCCAATAGAAAAAAAATTATACGACAGAAGCGATTCAAAATGTGAATTATGCGGTTCAACCGAAGATTTAAGAATACATTTAACCAAAGAAGAAGCTATTTCTGTAGACAACTCTGCGTTGGTTTGTAGTACTTGCAAAAACCAAATTGAGAATACAACAACCACCGATCCAAATCATTGGAGATGCCTTAGCGACAGTATGTGGAATGAAAATAAACCTGTACAAGTAGTTGCATGGCGTATGTTAAACAGATTGAGATCAGAAGGTTGGCCTCAAGATTTGCTTGACATGATGTATCTTGACGAAGAAACTTTGGTTTGGGCAGCAGCTACTGGCGAAGGAGAAGATGAAGAAGGTAAAATAGTGCATAAAGACGGAAATGGAAATATCCTGAAAGATGGAGATTCGGTAGTTTTAATCAAAGATTTAGATGTAAAAGGAGCTTCTTTTACTGCAAAACGTGGCGCAGCTGTTCACAACATCAAATTGGTATGGGACAATGCCGAGCAAATTGAAGGTCGTGTTGAAGGGCAGCACATTGTGATTTTAACGCAATATGTGAAGAAGACGAAATAAAAATTTTCTTATAAAACAAAAAAAGGACTTCAATTGAAGTCCTTTTTTTATGCATTCTTTATAGATTACAAATCAAATTTAATTCCTTGTGCTAATGGTAATTCATCAGAATAGTTAACGGTATTTGTTTGTCTTCTCATGTATACTTTCCAAGCATCTGAACCAGATTCTCTTCCACCACCAGTTTCTTTTTCTCCACCGAATGCTCCACCAATTTCAGCACCAGAAGTTCCGATGTTTACGTTGGCAATACCACAATCTGAACCAGCAAATGATAAGAATTTTTCAGCTTCTTTCATGCTGTTAGTCATAATTGCAGAAGATAAACCTTGTGCTACACCATTTTGTTTGTCAATTGCATTTTCTACTTCACCTTCATATTTCATTAAATATAAAACTGGCGCAAATGTTTCATGTTGTACAATTTCAAAATGATTGTCAGCTTCAATTATAGCTGGTTTTACATAACATCCTGATTCGTATCCTTCACCAGATAAAACACCACCTTCAACTAATACTTTTCCACCTTCAGCTTTTGCTTTTTCAATTGCAGCTAAATAAGTATTTACAGCATCTGTATCGATAAGTGGACCAATATGATTTTTTTGATCTAACGGATTTCCAATAGTTAATTGACCATAAGCACCAACAATCGCATCTCTTACTTTATCATAAACAGATTCGTGAATAATTAATCTTCTTGTCGAAGTACATCTTTGCCCAGCTGTTCCAACCGCACCAAAAACCGCACCAGGAACTACAACTTTTAAATCGGCAGTTGGTGTGATGATAATTGCGTTGTTTCCACCTAATTCTAATAAAGATTTACCAAAACGTTGCGCAACAGTTGCACCAACAATTCTTCCCATGCGAGTTGAGCCTGTTGCAGAAATTAATGGAATTCTTACATCAGTAGTCATCATTTCACCTACTTTGTAATCTCCATTAATAATACAAGAAATTCCTTCTGGTAAATTATTTGCTTTTAATATATCTGCAATAATATTTTGACAAGCAATTGAACATAATGGTGCTTTTTCTGAAGCTTTCCATACACAAACGTCTCCACATATCCAAGCTAATGCTGTGTTCCAAGCCCAAACGGCTACTGGAAAGTTAAAGGCTGAAATAATTCCAACAACACCTATGGAGTGCCATTGTTCTCTCATCACGTGACCAGGACGCTCAGACGGAATCGTTTGTCCGTTTAATTGACGTGATAAACCCACTGCAAAATCACAGATGTCAATCATTTCTTGAACTTCACCATAACCTTCTTGTAAAGATTTACCCATTTCATAAGAAACTAATTTCCCAAGTGGTTCTTTTAATTCTCTTAATTTATTTCCAAACTGACGCACAATTTCACCACGTTGCGGTGCTGGCATAGCTCTAAAACTTTTAAATGCTTCCGTTGCGCTTTGCATTACTCTTTCGTAATCTGCTGCAGTAGTCGATCTTACTTTTCCTATTAATTGACCATCTACTGGCGAATAACTTTCTAATAATTCACCATTTGAAAACCATTCGCTTCCTGTTGAAGTTCCTTCGTTTATTGCTTTTACACCTAATTGTGCTAATGCTTCGGTCATACCGAATTGTTGTGCTATTGTTGACATTATTTTCAAATTAATTTCTGCAAAGTTATAACTTTTTGTTTAATCATGAGTTTGATAGCTTAATAAAAAACGCCTTAATTTATATCGCATAAATTAAGGCATTTTAAGTAATTGTGTTCGTTAAGAAACTACATTTTCATCAACCAGTTTTTTACCGAAACTTCGTTGTTAATAATATCTCTTAATTCAGAAATTTTAACCCTGTCTTGTTTCATAGTATCGCGATGACGGATAGTTACCGTTTCGTCTTCTAATGTCTGATGATCGACTGTAATACAAAATGGCGTTCCTAATGCGTCTTGTCTTCTGTAACGTCTCCCTACAGCGTCTTTCTCATCGTATGCTACATTGAAATCCCATTTTAAGTCTTCAATAATTTTTCTAGCAACTTCTGGCAAACCATCTCTTTTTATTAATGGCAAAACGGCAGCTTTAGTGGGTGCTAAAACTGATGGTAATTGCAGAACTGTTCTTGTTGAACCATCTTCTAGTGTTTCTTCTTTTAATGAATTTGAAAAAACGGCTAGAAACATTCTGTCTAATCCTACTGATGTTTCTACAACATACGGTGTATAATTTGCATTGGTTTCGGTATCAAAATATTGTAATTTTTTACCTGAAAACTTCTCGTGCGCTTTCAAATCGAAATCAGTACGAGAATGTATTCCTTCTAATTCTTTGAATCCGAATGGGAAATTAAATTCTATATCAGCAGCTGCATTAGCATAATGTGCTAATTTTTCGTGATCATGAAAACGGTAATTTTGTTTTCCTAGTCCTAGTGATAAATGCCAGTTTAAACGAGTTGTTTTCCAATATTCGTAATACTTCATTTCTTCGCCTGGTTTTACAAAAAACTGCATTTCCATTTGTTCGAATTCACGCATTCTAAATATAAATTGACGAGCTACGATTTCGTTTCTAAATGCTTTTCCGGTTTGTGCAATTCCGAAAGGAATTTTCATACGACCAGATTTCTGAACATTTAGGAAGTTTACAAAAATACCTTGCGCAGTTTCTGGACGCAAATACAAGTCCATCGCAGATTCTGCTGAGGCTCCAATTTTTGTACCAAACATTAGGTTAAATTGTTTTACTTCTGTCCAATTTCTTGATCCTGAATCTGGACAAGCAATTTCTAATTCTTCGATTAGTGCTTTTACGTCGGCTAGATTTTCAGTTTCTAGGGAACGAGCCATTCTAGCTAGAATTTCGTTCTTTTTAGAAAGATATTCTACCACGCGAGCATTTGTAGTTATAAATTCCTCACGATTAAAGCTTTCGCCAAAGCGAACACTTGCTTTTTCGATTTCTTTCTCTGCTTTTTGGTTTAATTTTTCGGCATAATCCTCAATTAAAACATCTGCTCGGTATCTTTTTTTGGAATCTTTATTGTCTATTAACGGGTCGTTGAAAGCGTCTACGTGACCTGAAGCTTTCCAAGTAGTTGGATGCATTAATATTGCAGCATCAATTCCTACAATATTTTCGTGCATTTGCACCATCGATTTCCACCAATATTCTCGTATATTTTTTTTTAGTTCTGCACCGTTTTGAGCATAATCATATACTGCGCTCAAACCATCGTAAATTTCGCTTGACGGAAAAATAAATCCGTATTCTTTTGCATGTGAAATTACGTTCTTAAATAAATCTTCTTGTTTTGCCATAATGCAAAAATAAGAAAAAGGGAATGAAAATTATAGAAAAAATTAATCAAAAAAATATTGATTATATATACAAGTAAAAAGAAATTCACTTGTTTTTAATTTATAAAAAAATATCAGAAATTAAGTATTAAACCAACTAGTTTATTTTGAGAATTTGCGATAAAATCTTATTATTTTAGAGTGAAAACAGTATTTCCAATTAGATTAATCCCAGAAAAAATATTTATTTCGTAATCACCTCTCAACATATCATCTTTATTAGGATCTACAAAAACACAAACATCTAGTTCTTCATTGTCGTAAAAAATATTGGTTTTTGCACTGAAGTGCAATAATTTATCTTCAGATTCGACAAAATCTCCATTTTTGTTTACAATTTTATTTTTAGGATTAACAATTTGAATGTATAAATCTTTATTCCCTTTCAAGGCTGCTTTATTTTCTAAAAGTGTGAAACAAACTTTTATTTGTTCTGTATTACTAAAACGCTTAGTTTCAATAATGTTGTTAGATACAATTCTTATTCCGTTTGCATACACATTTGTTGCAGTGAGGTTTTTAGAAATACCTATTAGTTTTTCGTTATTAGAATTTTGTTTCTGTAATTCTTTATTTTTACTAATTAAAATACCAACCTGATTTGTAAGCAATTTATTTTGCTCAACTTCCTTCTTAATAGTGAAATTAAGAGAGTCTATTTTTTTTACAAAACGATTATTAACAGATAGGTTAGATTCCTCACTCAAATTTTTATTTGCCTTAAAAATTTCTTTAACAGAAACAGTTTTACTTTTATGATCAAGTATATTAGCCTGAATTAGATTTTTGTTTTTAAGTAATTCCGAATCATAACGATCAAATATTTCTTTCAAATCGTTTGTATATGTTTTTTTATCTATTAGAATTGTTTCTTTTAGCTTTTTATATTTTCTTTGACTATCATAATATTTTACAGCAAGCACCATAGTCACAGACACAAAAACAATAGATGTTAATTTTATTATAGTTAAGGTAGTTTTTGACGTCATCTTTGGGGAAAGTTTAGTATTTATAATAAAAATATATATTATATTCTATAATTAAAAATAAAGTCGATAAAATGCTTAAAAATCTGATAAAATTATTTTTTCCAGAACTCTGTTCTGGATGTTCTGAAATACTCTTTACAAACGAAAATATAATTTGCACTTCATGCAGACATAAAATACCACTAACCAATGATTTATTAGCTGCTGAGAATGATTCTTTCAATAAATTTTATGGACGAATTCCTATTGAACACGCCTCAGCAATGTTGTATTATCACAAAAAAGGAATCGTACAACAGCTCATTCATAATTTAAAATATAGAAACCATCAAAAAATAGGGGAAATATTAGGGCAATGGTATGTTAATGATTTGAATAATATTGAAATACTACAAAATATAGATTATATCATTCCAGTTCCTTTACATAAAAAAAGACTAAAGGAGCGCGGTTATAATCAGGTAACAACTTTTGGAAATGCCATTGCAAATGGATTGAAGAAGAAATTTGACGACACTATTTTAGTACGAAACGAATATGCTACAACACAATCTAAAAAAGATTTATTAAATAGAAATTCTGTATCTGAAACCACTTTTCAAGCGCACTTTTCAGGCATTCATCACAACAAACATTTCTTACTTATAGATGATGTTCTTACTACTGGCGCAACACTCGAAGCATGCGGAAAAGCAGTCTTACAAATTCCAGGTGCAAAATTGAGCATTGTTACTATTGCCATGTCTCAATCTTAAATTTATTTAAAAAGGTTAAACAATTTTAAAATTATTTCGTTTAAACTAAATATAGTCGTTATTTTGTAACGATTAAATTAAGTTTCATGAGAAAAATTCATATACTAATAGTTATTTTTTGCACTTTACTTATTGTAGTAAGTTGCGCAAAAAGAGGTACGATAACTGGCGGTGATAAAGACACTAAACCGCCTAAAATTACGGCTAGTTCTCCAGAAAATTTCTCTACAAACTTTAACAAAAACACTATCAAAATCACCTTCGATGAATATGTAAAAATTAAAGATTTACAAAAACAGCTCATCGTTTCGCCCCCAATGAAAACTCCAATAACGGTTTTGCCACAAGGAAGTGCTAGCAAATATATTACTATCAAAATTAATGATACTTTGAAGCCAAATACTACGTATAGCTTCAATTTCGGAAAAAGTATTGTCGATTATAATGAAGGAAATCCTTATCCGCAATTAAAATATGTACTTTCTACAGGAACATTTATCGATTCTCTTTCTATAGAAGGTATTATTAAAGATTCTTACGAAAAAAACACTGACAAATCTGTAAATGTAATGCTTTATGAAGTCGACGAAAAATATAATGATTCGATTATTTACAAACAAACACCTCGTTATATAACCAATACTTCCGATAGTTTAAAATCTTTTAAAATTGAAAATATTAAAGCTGGGAAATACAAATTAGTTGCGCTCAAAGAAAAAAGCGACAATTACAAATTTGACCCAAACAAAGACAAAATTGGTTTTTATGACCAAATTATTTCCGTTCCTGACAAATCTATCTTCGAATTAGAATTATTTAAAGAAGAAGCTAAATTTAAAACAAAAAAACCATCGCAAGCTTCAGGAAATAGAGCAGTTTTTGGTTATGAAGGAAATCAAAAAAACATAAAAATTGAAGCTAAACAAAATGGAAATGTTATAAAAACAAGGCTGACAAAATTTACAGGTAAAGATTCTGTTCAAGTTTGGTTTTCACCTATAAAAAACGATTCTATTCAATTAAATATTGAAAATGGAAAGTACAAAAAGGATTATATTGTTAAACTAAAAAATCAGCGTCAGGATAGTTTAAAATTATCCACGAAGCAAAACGGAGCAATTTCTTTTGGAGAAAATTTTACTATTAGCACAAAAACTCCTTTAGACAAGTTCGATTTAACAAAAATGACTTTAACAAAAAAGGATTCTTCAAAAGTTGATTTTAAAACCAATTATGATGAATACAATCAGAATTTGGAGGTTTTATTTACCAAAGAACCAGAAGAAAAATATACCTTTTCTTTGCTACCAAATGCTGTTGAAGATTATTTAGGTCAAAAAAATGACAGTCTTACTTTTAAATTTTCGACCAAAAACACTTCCGATTACGGAAACCTAAAAATAAATTTAAAAAATGTAAAATCTTTTCCTGTTATTATAGAATTAACCGATAAAGATGGTAAAATTTTCGCTACAGAATATTCAGAAAATAATCCAACCATCGAATTTCTTTTAGTTGAACCACAAAAATATTCACTTCGGGTTATATATGATGAAAATAAAAATAAACAACGTGATACGGGAAGTTATTTAGAGAATCGTCAGCCTGAAGAAGTTGTTCATTATCCTACAGAAATAGATGTGAGAGCGAACTGGGACGTGAATCAGGATTTCGATTTGAGTAAATAATTATCGCATCTCAAACGCATCCTTATCGTTTAAAAAACCAAATTTATTTCTTGTTTCTAGCATTTTTTGTTTTTCTAAAACGACTATAAAAATACCTTCTTTTTCCTGAGGTTCGAGAATAGAATTTCCGAGAAAATCTACCGCTTGTGAATGTCCAATATATTCGTGATTATTTGTATCAACGCCTATTCGATTTACTCCAATTGTATAACACATGTTCTCGACAGCACGTGCTTTAAGCAGAATATCCCAAGCATTTGTTCTAGGTTTTGGCCAATTGGCAACATAAATTAACACATCATAATCTTCAATATTTCTTGCAAAAACGGGGAAACGTAAATCGTAACATATTAGTGGACAAATTTTGAAACCTTTGTATTCAACAATCAGTTTTTTATTTCCCGAAGTATAAACCTTGTCTTCTCCAGCTAAAGAAAACAAATGTTTTTTGTCATAATATTCGATTTCTCCCGATGGAAAAATAAAAACCAATCTATTGTAGAAATTGTCATTTTCTGCAATAACTAAACTTCCAGTAATAGCGCAATTTTTGGATTTTGCTAAAAATTTTAATAATGTAATCGTTTCGCCATTCAGTGTTTCAGCAACAGATTTTGGATTCATAGTAAACCCAGAAGTAAACATTTCTGGAAGTACAATTAAGTCAATTCCTTCTGTAATCGAATTGATTTTTTGTTCGAAATATCTTCTGTTTTCAGTTGGATTTTCCCAATGAAGTGCAGATTGAATTATGGCTATTTTCATAAATTAAATTTACTAAAAAAACGCATTCAAATAAATGAATGCGTTTTTGTTTTTATCTATAAATTTATTGTTATTTATCCTTTCAAACTCGCAGACAAATATTCTCTATTCATTCTTGCAATGTTTTCTAAAGAGATTCCTTTAGGACATTCAACTTCGCAAGCTCCTGTATTTGTACAGTTTCCGAAACCTTCTTCATCCATTTGGCGAACCATATTCAATACTCTTTCGGTAGCTTCTACTTTTCCTTGTGGTAATAAAGCGTATTGAGATACTTTTGCACCTACAAATAACATGGCAG
>NZ_JBDTQE010000088.1:0-9490 GCF_039932285.1 Flavobacterium sp. | reverse complement strand
CGAAAATACTCGGTTTCAAAAGTCCCCAACCACGCCAAGCGCCAAGACGTTAGGCAACATTATACAGAAACACCCGATATAAAAGAAACTATGATAAATTTTGAAATTTTAATTGACGATGCTTTTTCTGTAATAACTGGAGATTCTTCTCTTACCCCAATTGAAAATAAAAGAGTTTTTAGTTTAATAAATACCTTCGAAGATGGATTTTGGCATCATTCTAAATTTCATAAGTTTATATGGAACAATATAAAAGAAACTGCTTTAAGCTATAGAGAAAGGCAAGCATTAGCGCTTGAGGGAGAAGATTCATTATTAACAGAAGCTGCAATAAATTTAAGACTTTCAGAAAGTGAAAATGATATTGGACGAGGAAGTGAAATATCTGAAATTTTGCTTTATGGAATAATGAAAAAATATTATAATGCTTTACCAATTGTTCCTAAAATTTTCTACAAACAAAATACACAAGATAATGCAAAAGGCGCAGATAGTGTGCATATAGTAATTGAAAATGAAAACGAATTTTCATTATGGTTTGGCGAATCTAAATTTTATAATTCAATAGAAAATGCAAGATTAGATGTAATCATTGATTCCGTAAAAGATTCATTAACACTACGAAAAATAAAGAAAGAAAATAAGTTAATTACTAATCTTTCTGACATAAATGATTTTGAGGAAATTTCAACAGAATTGAGAGCAAAAATAATCGAATCTCTTTCACAAGAGCAATCTATTGATTCAATAAAGCCTATTTTAAATATTCCAATTCTATTGTTATATGAATGTAACATTACAAATGGAACAACACATTTGACAGAAGAATACAAAACCCAAATTATAAGTCATCATAAAGAAAGAGCAACAGAATACTTTAAAAGACAAATAAATAAGTGTAATGATGTTGATTTATATTCAGAAATTAAGTTTCATATAATTCTTTTTCCAGTTCCTGAAAAAAAACCAATTGTAGATAAATTTATTGAGAAAGCACAAGTATATAGAAGTTAATTATGGAAGATATAATATTTGATAATTGTAGCAAAATAAACGATTTACTGATTTCTAACAAAGATTATGAAGCAAGGGAAGAACTAATCAAGCTTTTAGATTTTCATAAAACCCAAAAGTTAGACTACACTCCATTAGTAAATCATTTAATTAGAGAAACTGGCTTGTTCCCATATTTGCAACAAGAAACTTCAAATTGGGAAGAAAGATATATTTATGAAATTTTCAAAGTTAACATTGGAGAAGAAAAACCAGTAACGTTACATCGTGAGCAATCTTTTCTATTAAAAAAACTTCTTGAAGGCAAAAATATTGCAGTAAGCGCTCCGACAAGTTTTGGCAAAAGCTTTGTTATAGACGCTTTTATAAAAATACGAAAGCCAAAAAATGTTATAATTATTGTTCCAACCATTGCATTGACAGACGAAACAAGAAGACGATTATATAAAAAATTTGCAAATGAATACAAGATTATTACAACTACTGAAGTAGAACCAGCAGAAAAAAACATCTTTATTTTTCCACAAGAAAGAGCTATAAATTATTTAGAGAAAGTTGAGTTCTTTGATATAATGATTATTGATGAATTCTATAAAGCAAGTAGTTTATTTGACAAAACTAGATCGCCAAGCCTTGTCAAAGCAATTATAAAGATTGGTAGCAAATCCAAGCAAAAATATTTTTTAGCTCCAAATATTTCCACTTTAGAAGACAATCCTTTCACAGCG
This sequence comes from Flavobacterium sp., assembly GCF_039932285.1. GTDB lineage: Bacteria > Bacteroidota > Bacteroidia > Flavobacteriales > Flavobacteriaceae > Flavobacterium. Next base: position 7,748 of record NZ_JBDTQE010000088.1, on the reverse strand, counting down.
GATATGGAATTTATACAATTAGACTTCAATACAGTCTTCTTGGAGAAATTTGAACTATATAAAGAAATAAATAAAGATGCAGAACTAAAGAGCAATTTTTTAATCAATATTTTAAACCAAAAGCAAACAAAATCTTTAATATATGCAGGAACTTACACAAATATTGAAAATGTTTCTAACTTAATTCTAGCAAGACACAAGGAAAAAAACAATATTCTTTTAGACCAATTTGCAAATTGGTTAGGCAAAAATTACGATTATAATTGGAGTTTAACAAATCTAATAAAAAGAGGAACTGGAATACATAATGGCAGATTGCATCGCTCTTTAAGTCAAATACAAGTTAAATTATTTGAAGATAAAAAAGGTATCAGCAATATAATTTCTACATCTTCAATTATTGAAGGTGTAAATACATCAGCTGAAAATGTAATTATTTGGATGAATAAAAATGGAAATTCAAACCTAAATGACTTTACATATAGAAACATTATTGGTAGAAGTGGTAGAATGTTTCAGCATTTTATAGGCAAAGTCTATATTTTAGACAAACCGCCAGTTAATACACAAACTGCTTTAAATATAGAATTCCCAGAAGAAATATTAGGAGATTTAGACAGTCAAAAATATGACAAGTTGTTAACCAGAGAGCAAGTCGCTAAACTCATTCTTTATCAAGATGAAATGGGCGGGATTCTTGGTGTAGAAGTATATAATAGGCTAAAAGACGAATCTGTTTTCCAGTCTAGCAATTCAGAATTGATTAAATCAATCGCAATTGACATGTCAATAAATCCTGAAAGTTGGAATGGGCTTTCATATTTAAATTCCACAATTAGAAGTCAATGGGATAAATCATTGTATAAAATAATTAATTTACAACCTGGTAACTGGGAAACGAAAAACAGCACATTTGTAGAGTTTATTAAAATTTTACGAAACAATTGGTTCAAATCAATTCCTGAATTATTAAAAGATTTAGAACCACACGATATAGGTATTGATGAATTTTTTAAACTTGAAAAAAATGTGACTTTTAAATTTGCATCTCTTTTAAAAGATGTCAACGTACTTCAAAAAGAATTGCTTAAAGGTAAAAATTATGACATCTCTAAATTTATAGCATACATTTCTCACGCATTTTTACCAACTGTAGTTTTTCAACTTGAAGAATATGGATTACCAAGAATGCTTTCTAAAAAAATTCATAATTCAAAAATTATAAATTTTTACAATCAAGAATTAACAATACATAATGTTATCGAAATTTTTAATTCAATTGGTATAAATGAAATAAAGAAAAATGTGAAATTAGATGAGTTTGACGAATATATTTTGGAGTATTTTTACGACGGAATCAAAACAAATAATAATAACGTTGCCTAACAGCGGTTACAAGAAATGGCGAAAAATGTGGTAAATTCACGTTTTTCTTCCGCAAGAAATTTTATCTTAGTGGAAAATATGCAGTTACGAAGTTCGCCACTTCTTGTAGCCGCGAAACGTTGGCAGTAATAATCCACCAGAACTACAAAGAAAACTATCCACAAATATGAATTTACAACAAACTCAAAGTATTTTATCTGAAGCAAAACAATTTGAAAGTTTGGATTTTGACCAACTAGTGAATGTAAATTATCCTGATCGTAAAGATTTAGAAAACATTGAACTAACCCAGATGAATTTAACAGAATTCATTTATTTGTCCAAAAGAGTATTTTCACAATTCTTAAGTGAATTTAGTGAAAGAGAAAATTCACTTGTCTTGCAAATGTATTATAGTAATCCGATATTTGGCGCAGCCAATCTCGATGCTCAAATGCAAGCATATATTCAAGCTGTCACAAGTAATAACATAAACGGAGCAGAAACTTATCTTTTATGGCTTGTCTCATATCAAATGGAAAATGGTTTTTATCACAAACCAAATAAGATAAGTAAAGAAACAGCAAATTTGCCTATACTACAAAAGCTGTCGGAGAAATTAAATTTAATAGAAACAAATATTTCGAGAAATTTAAAAGAAGCTACAGCTTTAATAAATGAACTTGAAGAAAATAAACAGGAAATCCAAAATTTAATTATTCAAAAAAGAGATGAATTAACTCAAATAACTACAAATCTTTCAACTAGTAATTCTCAAACAAATCAAATTTCAGAATTGCTAACAAAAGGAACTGAACAAAGTTCAAGATTAACAACACTTTTAGAACAACAAGAAACAAATAAACAACAAACAGATAAAAAATTATTGGAACTTGAGGGAATTTATTCTGACACAAATATCAAATTATCTGTCGGATTAAAAACTATAAACTCTCAAATTGACGAGTTTAAGACTCAAGTCAATGCAAATGAAGGTCATTTAAAGTTTGTAGAAGGAAAGAAAGAGTTTTTTGAGGAAAGAATTAAATACCTTGAAGATTTAATTGGAAGAGAAGTTGGAGCTTCTTTATTTGAAACTTTCAATCAAAGAAAAAAAGAATTGAATGCTCCAGTTTTGTTTTGGAGAAATGCTGTTCCAGTAATGGCAGTCGGAACGATAATATGGATACTAATTTTATTTTCAAATCAAGCTCTTATAACAGACATAAATCTTTGGTGGCAAGCTTTTGCAATCAATACAATTAAAACTATTCCAGCAATTTTTATTTTATTATTTTCTATCAATCAATATCGTAAAGAAAGAAATTTTCAAGAAGAATATGCATTTAAATCTGCCGTTGCACTTACTATTGACGCATACGCAAGTCGAATTTCAGATTTGACTAGTAAAGATAATTTAATTATGGAGGCAGTTTTAGGTGTTTACAAAACCCCAATCGAAGAAAGACAGAAAACAAAAAGTCATAGTAAAACTACAGCTGAAATGATGAAAACGATGCTCGAAACAACTCGTGATTTAGTTAATAAAGGGAAATAGAATAATAATTACTACTGCCAACAGCGGTTTTGCGAGATTGCGAATTATGTAGTAAATTCACGTTTTTCTTTCGCAAGAAATTTTATCTTAGCCGAAAAATCTCGGTTACGAATTTCGCAACCTCGCAAAGCCGCGAAACGTTGGCAGTAACTTTAGAAAAAAATCGTAGAAATAGACAATTGAAATAGAAAATGGCAAAATTTATTACAGGAGAAAATCTTGAGAACGCAGTTTATGAAATAATTTGGGAAGCAGAAAGTAATCTTTTAATTGTTTCTCCATTTATTAAACTTGATGATTATTTCAAAAGACTTTTTGACAAGCATATGAATAATCCAAAACTTCACATTTTAATTGTTTTTGGGAAAAATGAAAGAGAAGTTAGTAAAAGTTTAAGCAAAAATGATTTTGATTATTTTAAAAAATTTCTAAACATAAGTATAGTTTATGTTCCAAATCTCCACGCAAAATATTATGGAAATGAAAAAAAAGGAGTAATTACTTCAATAAATTTATATGATTATTCATTTAAAAACAATATTGAATTTGGAGTTTATTCTGAAATAAATATTTTATCCAAATTAACAACAAATGCAGACAATGAAGCTTGGCAAACTTGTTATGAACTTGCAGAAAAAAGTGAAGCTATTTTCATCAAAAGACCAGTTTTTGAAAAAAAAATATTGAGTGCATTACTTGGTAAAAATTATATAAAATCTGACATTTTACACGATACGACTGAAAAATTTTATTCTTCGTGGAATAGGAATCGTGAGAGTCAAATAAAAATATTAGACGATTTTCCTTTTGAACTAGAATTAGGTTCAGAACAAAATATTAGACCAAACAGAGCGGAAATAGAAAGTCCAATAAATGGTTTCTGCATAAGAACCGGAGAAAAAATAGAATTTAATCTAAAAAAGCCATTTACATATCAAGCATATAGAAGTTGGTCTTCATTTGGAAACGAAAACTATCCTGAAAACTTTTGTCACAAGACAGGAAAACCGTCGAATGGAAAAACCTCAATGCGAAAACCAATATTATAAAGAAAAAAGCTACTGCCAACAGCGGTTTTGCGAGATTGCGAAATATGTAGTAAAATCACGTTTATCTTTCGCAAGAAATTTTATTTTAGCCGAAAAACCACGATTCCGAAGTTCGCAACCTCGCAAAGCCACAAGACGTTGGCAGAAACCCTCGAGCTACACGGAACGGTAACCAATAATACTTAAATTTTTGTCTAAAAATATAAACATCTAAAAATAATAAAATTGTTTACATTTGCGACAAAGTAAATAACAAATGAAATTAACAGGACAAGAATTATATTCTAAATTAGTAAACGATTATAAAATCATTGGAGAAAGCGGAGTAATAAATTTTTCTCTGAAAGATTTAACAATCTCAATCGAAACTAAAGATACTGTTGGCAACCTTTTACAAGAATGGTTAAAAGCTTGGATGATGAAAGAAAATGTTGAATTTGAAGAAAATACAAATTCTCAAATTTTTCCAGATTTCTATTTAGATAAGCACAATCAAAAACTTGGTTTATTAGAAGTTAAATCATTTGATTGGGATAGAGGACCAGGATTTGATTTAGCAAATTTTGATTCATATTGCAATTCATTATTAGTAAATTCATATAGATTGGATTCAGACTATTTAATATTTGCATATCAAATGAATGGTAGTGTAATTACAATTAAAAATGTTTACTTAAAAAAAATATGGGAATTGGCTTGTCCAAGTGGAACATATCCACTAAAAGTTCAGGAAAAGAAAAGTATAATTTATAATATTAGACCTTCTGTTTGGTATTCTGAACGAAATAAATTTAAGCCTTTTGAAAGAAAGGAAGATTTTTTATCAGCATTAAATAACACAAGATACCAATACCCGCAAACACGACATACAAATGGGCATTGGCTACAAAATGTAATTAAGAATTACAAAGAACATACAGGCATTTCGTTACAAATTGAATGATTTGAATTATAATCGATAAATGATTTAGCAATTTTTTCTGCAACAAATTCCACAACAGGAACTGCAACTGTATTACCTAATAAATCAAAAGCATCACTTTCTTTACAATTAATGTTATACCATTCGGGATAACCAAATAATCGTAATCCTTCTCTAATTGTTAGTTTTCTTAATCCATTTCCGTCAGGAACTGCCAAACGAGAAACGTCTGTTGCAACCAAAGTTGGTGCAATATCTTTAGGGTTTAATATCTTATTAATTTCAAAGCTTAATTTTCCAGCAACTATATTATATCCTTTAGGTTTACTTTCATCATAAATTCTAAAAGTTTTTACACCGTTCAACATTTGCTCTTTAACTAATTTTTTAGGAAATTCAAATTTCAAATATCCTTTTTTAGTTAAATCTTCTAACATTTCTAATAATTCATTTTCTGTTATATCCATAAATGTATTTATTTGTTTTAATGTTAGTGGCATTCCATCCATCCAATCAATACCTATTTCTATAGCCCATTGTTTTCTTCTTCGCTCTTTAAAAATTTTATTTAATAATAAAATCTGGTCATCGGAAACAAAACCTTTAGCCCCAATATCCCAACTATGTATATTATTATCGCCACCTCTTTTATCCTTTATAGATTTACCATATAAATCTGTTAAGTCAAAATTCGCTAAAATTTTATCTACAAAATCTGATTTAATTGTATCTAAACCATTTTCAAAAATACTATCTAAAGTTTTATGAAAAGGTTCGTTTCCATTCAAATCAATATCCTTATTTTTTGTTCCTACAATAAAAATTCTTTTTCTTGATTGAGGCAAACCAAAATCTAAAGAATCGAAAACTTTCCAAGAAACATTATAATTTAACTCATTTTTTAATTTGTCTAAAATAGTAGTTAAGGTTTTGCCTATTTTGTCAGTTTTAAATTCTAAATCGTGTTTTACTAATCCTTCAACATTTTCCAAAATAAAACCATACGGTTTTTTTTCACTTAAAATTCTTTCAATCTCAAAAAATAAAGTTCCTCTTGTATCGACAAAACCTTGTCTCTTACCACTTGAACTAAAAGGTTGACAGGGAAAACCACCTAATAAAAAATCAAAATCAGGGATTTGATTATTTTTTACATCAAAAATATCTCCCACAATATATTTGTGTTCAAAATTATTAACCAAAGTATCAATAGCATATGGTTTAATCTCTGAAGTCATTACACATTCAGTATTATAATTTAAACTTTTGAAAGCATTTTCAAAACCAAGTCTAATTCCTCCAAGACCAGCAAACAAATCAATAAATTTTACAGTATTATTTTTCATCTTTCAAAATTTTATATTCAGAACTTGGTTCAGCAACTAAAAGTAAACTACTTTCATATTCTTCAATCTCAATTTTAGAACAACCTATAACTGAAAGGCATTGAAAAAAAAATGATGCACTAAAAGACCCTCTACTTATTTTACTATCAATGCTAGCTTTAGTTTCTTCTACATCTATTTCCTTTAGCATCAGTACTAATTCAGAATTAGTAATTCCTCTTTTTACCAATTCTGACTTTAGTAATCTCTTGACTTTATCATTCCAGTTTACCATTGTATTGAAAATTATTTATTGCAATATTAAAATAATATTATCATATATGCAAATAAATATACATAAATAATAATTTGAACGGATTAATTCTATAATTTATACCAAACCAATTGATAATAACTAAAATTAAGTTTCTGAAAGAAACCCAATTTTAAAAATACATTAACTATTTAATTGAATAATTTATTTATTTTTGGTTTTTACTAACTCTTTAAAAACCAAAAATATGGCATCAACATCAGAAACAGGAAATGCAAAAAATGTTGCAAACTTCCAAGATTTAATTGCTTTCGTAACAGGTTACGGAGCAACATACAACCCAAGTAAAAACGCATTAAAGTTACCACAACTTAATGCTTTATATTCAGCATCACAAGCGAGTTTAGCTGATGTTGTAACCAAAAACACATCATACAACAACAAAGTTAACGAGCGTGTTGTAGCGTTCAAAGATTTAAAATCACTTTCAACAAGATTGATAAACGCTTTGCAAACAACCGATGCAACAAAAGAAATTATTGCAGACGCAAAAGCATTTAATAAAAAATTGCAAGGTGTTAGAGCAAAAGCAGTAGAAACACAAACCGACCCAAATGCTCCAGCACCGAATACAATATCTACAAGCCAACAATCTTACGACCAACAAATTCAGCATTTAGCGGGTATCATTTCTGTTTTACAATCTGAACCAAGTTACACACCAAACGAAACCGATTTACAAATTGCAACCTTAACTTCAAAGCAAGCCGACCTAACTACCAAAAATAGTGCAGTTGCAACAGCTTACACCAACGTAAGCAATTCAAGAATTGCACGAGATACTACAATTTACGGAACAGACACAGGCTTATTTGACGTGGCAAGCGAAGTAAAGAAATACGTAAAATCAGTTTACGGCGCAACCAGTCCACAATTTGCGCAAGTAAAAGGAATAGAATTCACCAAGAGAAAAAAATAACAGAACATAAAATATAAATATGACAAGCAGAAACATAAAACTACCTACCCGATTTATATATATTGCTATCGCAATTATATATATCTGCTCCGCATAAATATAAATGCGTTCCGCATTTATATTTATGCTTGTCGTATTTATATTTATATCAATCCGATTTATATTTATTGCTGTCTGACTTATATTTATTATAATCCGATTTATATTTATGCCTATCCGACTTACATATATTGAAATCCGTAACATAATTATGAAAGGAATAAAAAACATAACAGA
>NZ_JBDTQE010000087.1:0-9556 GCF_039932285.1 Flavobacterium sp. | reverse complement strand
AATGCAGTTTTTAAATCTTCGTTAGTTGGAAATTTAGCACTTCCTCTCTTTTTGAGTAAATATTTTGCAATAGAATCATAATATTCCTCCGAATCCACTTCTGCATATAGGCTCATAAATATCTTATTCAAGGCATTAGTTGGCAAACCAACAATAAACCTCCTCCAAGCATAGCTTTGAATTAATTGAAGAATCTTGATTAAATCTTCTCTACTTAGCTGACCATTTTCTGCATCTTCAAACAATTGTAATAAGAAAGGATAAGCAACATTTATCTCTAAACGATTTATATATTCTAATTCATTACGAATTGCAACATCCGCAACTATCGAAGGATTAATTAACTTTTTATAGTGTGCCGACAATGATTTAATATTTTCTAATTCTTGATAATAAGCATCCTCTTTTTTATTGTTATACAAAGTTTTAAATTCACTATACACCTTATTTTTATTGGGTATTTTTTTGTTGCGAAGCGTTAGATAATCTCTTATAAAATCAGAAACCAATGAATTTTGTTTTATTAAATCTTTTGCATTTTCCTCGATTGGATTCCAAATAGTTTCAAAAATCCTATTTTGGTCTTTGGGTGGTAAGTCCATTAAAATGAAATTTCTAATTAAATCAGATTGTGATAAATCCAATCCTGTAGAATTTAAACTTTCAAAAATACGTTGTGGATCATCCTTATCTCTTTCGAGTGAAATCTCTACAAATATTAAGCGATTTAAACCTTTTAAAATCAACTCAAAAGTATCTTCATCAATATTGCTTCGAAAATAATTATAGTTCTCAATAACATTTGAAAAACTATTGAACTGTTTTTCTGTTCCTAACATAATAGCTTTAAATGCTAAAGAATTGGTATCTGTCTGTTTTAATTTTAGCTTACTCGATTCATTTTGAACATATTGATTGGTAAGAAACATATTGTATAACCTTTCTGAATCTTGTTTTCTATCATTCTCCTTTGCAAAACGATACAATGCAACATATAAAATATTAATTGTAGTTAAACGTTGTTGACCATCAATGATAACTAATTCTTTTACTTCATTGGTGCTGTAAGTTCCCTCATGAACAAATACAATACTCCCTATAAAATGGGTTCCTCTATTTTCAGATTCTACGGATATAATATCATGTAATAACTCTTTACATTCGGTATGTTTCCAATCGTAATTTCGTTGATAAACAGGAATCACAAATTGCACATTAGGTGCTTGAAGAAAATTATTTATTTGAAGTTCGTTAGCTTTCATATTTTTTTATTTGTCGGGATAAGCTGTTACTAATGTTGGGTTTTGGTTTCCTTTTTCGATAATCCAAACAGAAACAATACAAGGATTTCTATTATCCGGTGTTTGCAAATTACATTTTAACACATATTTGCACCCAAAATCTGAATTTTGTGTTTGAGCAATTTCTCTTTCAATGGCATGTTGTAATAAAGCATTTTTAAATTCATTTATATTATTTAAGTTGTAACCAAACCTATTAAAAAAGAATGCTTTGTGCTTTCCAATTTCATGTATTTGACTTAGCAAATAATTGGTGATTTTGTTTTCCGCTACTATTGATTGTTCATTGTTAGGTATTTTCATAATTATTTCACGGCTTCGATTTGATTATATAGTAAAGTTTCAACAATGTTTTTTTCATTAATTATGAATTCTACTTCGTAAGCTTTGCCATTATCATAAACATGAACAATTGAACCAATTGAGTTTTTGGGAATGTTTATTATTTTTGATGTCGTTACTATTAAATCATATTCTTTAAAAATGTTGTTTTCTTGAGAATTATTTTCAAAACTCTCATTATAATCCTCACTACTTATAACCGTATCATAAAGTCCAACCTTACTATCGTCTTTATGTTTGCTAATTCCTGTATAGGATAAACTGGCATCTTCATAGCGTTTGAATTTATATACAGCATCGTTCATTAAAGCACTGTTAAAAACGCCAAGACTAACTAATAATTCAAAATCTTTTACATTTAATCCTGTTACTTTTTTGAATAAACCTGGTTCTAATTGTGTGATAACATCTTTTAAACTTCGTTCTCTATAATCGGTTAAATACATGAATACTGGAATTCGTGTTGCAAATTTTATTAGCTTTTCTTGTATTTGTTTTCTAATGCTTTTATATTCTTTCTCTTCGTCAGAAAGTTCTTTTTTCTCTTTTTTACTTAATTCTTTTTCGTTGGCTTCTGCTTTTGCTTTTTTGATTGATTCCGATTTATTAATAATAGTTTCAATATCTTGGTTTAGATTTCTAAAGCCTTCTATGTTACTTAGTGCTTCCATAGCTGCTTTATTATTCATCAATCTTTGTAATGTGAAATTATCAACGTTTACAAGCAATGCACTTTCCCATCGTCTTGCTAAAAGAGTAGCTGTTGTTCCACTCATTGCAATATCTAATATTCCAGCTGCATCTATTTCTTTCATTGAACTTCCATCATAAGCCAAAACGGGTAAAAAGTGAATAAATTCTTCAACTTTCTTTTCAGGATTACTTTCGCCAACATTCAAACGACAACTGTAATCGGCTATTTGTCTTAATGCTCTATCGGGTGCAAAATCAAAAACATAACACTCATGCTTTATAATCTCTTCACGATTAGGGGCATTTTTATCTGGATTTTTAACAATCCAAGGTGTTTGTACTCTGAATGCAGCTTGAAAATAGGTTTCTGGACTTGAGGAATTTCGCAACATAAAAATTCCAGTCCAAGGTTTTACAGAAACCCCAGTAGTCAATTTGCCACATGACAAAGTAATTGTTTTGGTTATTAAGGCATTGCCTAATGCTTTTTCTACTGGTTTTAACGCTTCAACTCCAATTCCTGCTCCTGTTCCTGCGCTTACTACCACTTCATAATCGTGATAGAATTTATTTTGTTTTTTATCTATTAGATTCTTCATTGCGTGGCATGAAGCTACAGTTGGTAAAAACCAAAATGTATGTTGCAATACATTTAATAATCGAGTATCAGAAAATGGCATCGGTGGTTTTTTAGCACCCATTTTTAGATTGTCAATAGTGGTTTCAGCTAAGTTACCACGAATTAAATCCAACCATTTTTGAACATGTTCTTCGTATTTAAATTTTGCTTTTGATCCTTCACCATCAGCAGAAAAGAAAACATTTAAATCAAATTCATTGTATTCACCTTTCTTTGCGACTTCTATTATAGCATCAGGCATCTGATATGTAAGCATAACCATTCTTGGCAATGATGAATAGGGATTTTTATCGCCTTTCCATTCAGTTTTGGCTCTTTGTTCGTCCGAATATGTCCAGTTGAATATTTGTTCTTCAATAAATTCCCCTGATGAAATGGCTCTGAAAGGTGTGCCTGATAAATACAAATAATGATTAGTGGTTATTGGCATATTACTTTCGTCGAAATACTCAATACCAACACCTTCACCAAACTGTTGTTCTTTGGCACTTTCCGCTTCAAAAAGTTCTTTAGCATTTTCGCGCCAAGCTCCATAATGGTATTCGTCAAAAGCTACACAATCCCAATTAGTAGTATGCACCCATTCGTTTTTAGATTTGATACCACCAGCTGAATTAGTTCCTAATAAATCTTGGAATGAACCAAAGAAAACAAAAGGTTTCTTTGTGTCTATACTCTTATAACTTAAATCATCCTCTTTGTTAGAAACAAATTGCCAACCCGCAAAATCTATATGCGATTCTAAATCTTCTTTCCAAGCACTTTGAACCGCAGGTTTAAAAGTTAAGACCAATATTTTTGTCCAACCCATCTTTTTAGCTAATTGGTAGGTGGTGAAGGTTTTACCAAAACGCATTTTTGCATTCCAAAGAAAATGAGGAATTTGGTTTTTGCTTTCTTTTTTAGAACTGATAAAATAAGCTTCTGTTTTTTTTATGGCTTCTGTTTGCTCTGGTCGTAATCCAAAATCTAAGGTTCGTTTATCTTCATTAACTACACCAGTTTTTATTTCAAGAATACACGCTTTTATTTCTTTTAGTGTGCATTCAAACCATTCACCATTAATGTGTTTGACTTTCTTAGCATTCAATAATTTATGAATGTCTTTATCAGTAAACAATGTGCCATCATTACGCATTGCTAATTCTTCTAATATGATTTCGTAACTCATATTAGGCAATTTTACAGGGTATTGTTCTTTTACTCTTTCTTCGGCTGATTTAGTAGTATAACCAACCTTTATACAGTTTTCAAATCTTGTATCAGTATACCCGTATACTTTGGGAATGCTTTTTTCAGGAAAGTAATTTTTACTCATATTGTTACTTTGGATTTACTTTGCAAATAAAAAAACCTTGAAAATCAACACTTTTGGTTCTTTGTGGATTTACTTTGCAAATAAGATATTGAATGATTATGCATAATATGGAATATAAGTTGCGTATTTTCTTGATGTTATTTCAGGGTCAGAAAGTTTAATCAATCCAGCATCAAAAGTATCAGCAATTATTCTCGAAGCAACAGATGAATTGTTTCTGTCAATTCCAAGTCTTTCTCTTAGGGATTGATTATTCAATTCATTCCTGTCTTCAAAAAGCAAACATGCATGTTGATAACAAGCTCTTATTTTTTCCGTTTTAGACATTTCTTTTAATTCTTTTGGTGGAAATAAAATAACTTTTGTATGCGATTCGCTTTTTTCAAATTTTACTGGAGGTAATTTTCTTTCCTCAATTGCTTCAATTGCTCTGTCAATTCCACTTCCTCGTCTTTCACATATTCCTAATAAAAGCATCGTTTGAGCAAGAATTTCATTTCTTGATCTAGGGGGCATATCCAGCAAACGATTAACATCATTTAATGGTGCTCCTGGATTTGTAATGACAAATCTGTTTGAAAAAATTTCTATTGTTATAGGCATTCCGTCAATAGCAAAATCTTGATGTATTAACGCATTGGCAATAAATTCTCTAATGGCAACTTTCGGATAAATAGGAACGTCCTTTCTTATCCCTTCTATAATTTCGGTTTTTGGCAACTGTTTTAATATATAGTTTATCATTCCCTCAAAACCTGCCGCATAACCATAAACACCGTTTTGTTCTTTTTCTAATTCTCGGTTGTTACTACCAACATATTGGCGAACAATAACATTTCTCCCATTTAAATCTGGAAAATCGTTAATGTCATTTGCAAATAAAATTGCTCCTAAATTTGATATACTCCAAGATTCATTTTTCTTATTGATAAATTTATATTCAACCAGTGTATTCAGTATTGCATCTGTATTTTTTGGGGTGTTTTTGTCTAAAAGTTCAAAAAGTTTTTGATAATTTATTTTTTTTAGAACTTCTGTTTCAGATAAATTTTCTAAAGCATTTATCTCTTCAAATGGGATTCCTCTTGATTGCGAAATTAAAATTTGAACCTGCTTTTTGTTCATTTTAATAGTTTGACCAGCAGAGCGTGTATAGCAATTGTACAAATCGTTTCCTCTCAAATGGGCTGGCTTTTCTGGTTGTTCAGGAATATGTATAAAAAGCAAATTAAATCCTCTAAACTCCATTATGCTATGTTCTAAAGAAATAGATGTGCTTAAATTATTTTTCGCAATATTCCCTAATAAAGTAACCGTTTTATCAGCTTCTTCCTGTGAAACAGAAAACAAACTAGCATCGTTATTTACGCCATAAACCAAAAGACCTCCACCTTGCAAATTGGCAAAGGCACAAATATGTTGAGCCAATCTATCTGTTTTTGAAGATAAACCACTTTTCCAATCTAACTCATTGAGTTCGATAGGAACAGGATATAGGCTGTCTCTTAATATTGTTAATGCTTTTTCTTTCCAAGTTTCCATAATTATTCTTTTTCCAAAACCATTGGTTTAATCCTGTAGTCTATAAACGCAATTTTATTTTTACTCAATTTCTTCTTTTTTTCTATTTCCCATCAAATCAACTGCTTTTATTCTTGAATCAATGTAGTGCCATTCTTCGTCATCAATATTCCATTTTTCTCTTAGCATTTCATCTGTGTAAGTTCCCTCATATTTCCCTAAATCAGGAATAAAATGAAAATTACTCTTTGTTACGTGTTGAGATACTACCGTTTGCAATAAAAGAAAACGAACTGTTTTTGTGAAAATATATGATTTAAAAGAACGAGCTTCCTTTTCTGTGTCAAATGCTCCCAATACAATAAATGATTCGGTACAACATTCCCCAGGTTTTGCAATTAAAGTATTGCCTTCGTAATAAAAACCTATAGGTTTTGAGAAATCAGTTTGTCCAGCAATTGGTGCTGGTGGAACTAAAAATTTCCATTTATCTATCAGATTGAAGGTATCGGTGACATCTTTTTCATCTGCAAATTGTAAACCTATTTTTTGAGTAAACCAACATGGTATTCCTTTCTTTTTTGGATTATAATTAGTTGGCATACCAAAAGGTTTTCTTGAAGAAACTCTTTCGCTTAACCTATTAGATTTACTCGCTAATGCCTTTCTAATAATTGGTATGGCTTGACTTTGACGAATTAGAATTGGAAATTCATTTAAGGCTCTTTCAGAGTTAATTTTTGTTCCGCCATTAAAATTAATGACTTCACACAATCCTTGATTGTCTCTATCCCATAAGAAATAGCAAATACCCCCTGCTACATCTACACCCGGAAATACTTCATTTGAATTTTCAAAATCTACAATTTTTCTAATTCTTTTATCGGTTAACATTTCTATTCTAAACTCATCTAACCCTTTACCACCTGCATACCAACGAGCAGGAATAATCATTGATAAAAATCTTGGGTTTAATTTTTTGGCTTGTTGTATAAATTTATGATAAATAGGTGCTGCACTTCTACCATGTCCTCCATCACTCAATTGATACGGTGGGTTTCCAATAATGACATCAAACTTCATATTCTTAAATATTTTTTCAGGGTTGTTGGTATGTATAAATTGGTAAGCGTAGGTTTCTAAAGACTCTTCACGCTCATACACTTCTTGGCTGGCGTTACAAAAAGTACATTTTCCATTTTTCCAATGATGTTCTATTTTGTCAAATATTATATTGCCTTGTTCATTGGTAAACGTTTCACATATAGAGTATTTGCCATCGGCAATTTTAGAGCAATACACGCTTCTGCGAGATAATAAAGCAGTAAGTTCTGTAATTGCAATACCAAATAATTGTTTTGTAAAAATGTGGTTTAATCGTTCTTGTTGGTTAGGAATTTCAGTTTCTAAACCTATCATCAAACGCTTTGCAATTTCACGCAAAAACACACCTGATTTGCTTACAGGGTCAAGAAATGTTGTTTTTGAATTACTAAATATAGCTGTAGGCAAAGTATCTAACATTTGATTTGCTAAACTAGGCGGTGTAAAAACCTCGTCATTACTCAAATTGGCAAGGCAAGTAAGCACATCAGGATTGTAACTGGTTTCAATCATTTTCGGCTATTTTAAGGAAATGCGTTAATGGAAATTCGGCAACTGGTTGAGGAATAAAAACAGGTTCTTTATTATCTGAAAATAAATTCATCTCGCTATCGTCAAACTCTACATTTTCCAATAATTTATCTAATTGAAAATCTCTTCTTTTTAGCATACTGCCATTAACTGCACTCCATTCTGAAAAGGTTATTGGTGTATCTTCAATAGTTTTCATTGTTAAAGCATCCCCCAAAATAATATTTTTTGATAATATGAATTCAGCTGAAAGTAAAAAAGCTTCATTAAAATCTTTTTTGTAATGGTGAATATAATATTTAGTAAAAATGCCTAGTAATCTATCTCTACAAGCAATTACATTATCTTCTAAAATATCAACACCGTAAATGCTTGAAATTGCTGTTATGGCGTTTCGTTCATATTCTAATTGGCTTTTTTTATAACGAACTTCAACAACTTTAAGTTTTCTTTCAAGAATCTCCACTAAAAAGTTACCTGTTCCGCAAGCAGGTTCTAAAAAACGAGAATCAATTCTTTCGGTTTCTTGTTGTACAAGGTCAAGCATAGCGTTTACTTCACGCTTGTTTGTGAAAACTTCACCGTGATTGGTAACTCTATCTTTAGATTTTACTTGTTCAGACATTTTTTGTTTAATAAGTATCAAACTTACCAATAATCTTTCACTTACACAATTGAAGTTTGGGGATAATAAAGTAATATAAATTGTAAGCAGTATTAATACTTTACTTCATTATCATAATTTCATTTTTATGCTAACTATTTGTAATTTTATAAGCAATTCATAACAAGACATTTTATGGAAAATATCGAATTAACTAGAAAAGAACTTTACGATTTAGTTTGGGAAAATCCATTGTCCAAATTAGCAAAGAAATACAACCTTTCTGATAATGGTTTAAGAAAAGTTTGCAAGAAACTTGACATACCACTACCCAAAAATGGATACTGGCAAAAAATTCAATACAATAAAAAAGTAAGTATAGAAAAACTACCAGTAAATAATACAGTAGAAACCTCGATAACTTTAAAATTTAGAGACAACTCTGAAACAACTATAAATGGTATAGAAAACGAATTAAATCAACTAACAAAAGAGATAAAAAACGAATTAAAGGAAACTATTATATTTCCTGAAAAATTAACAAAACCTCTTCAACTAATTAGTGATGCTAAAAATGATTTAAAAACTAAAGAACCCTCATATTTTCATAATATAAAAGGACTTTTAAACACTTCACCAGACATTTTAAATATTACAGTTGCACCACAAAATGTAAAAAGAGCATTGTTATTTATGGACATTTTTATAAAAGCAGTACAAAAAAGAGGACATAATGTAATAACTAAAGGAGGAACTAAAATAGTAATAGATTCTGTTCAATTAAGTATAGGTTTGAGAGAAAGATTAAAAAGAACGATCATAAAAAGTACACACTGGGATTCTACAGAATTAAATCCTTCTAATATTTTATCATTAAGATTAGATGCGTACCCAGCATCAGAATGGACAGATACAAATACTAGCAAATTAGAAGATAAAATTCCTAATATAATTGCTAAATTAGAATTACAAGCTGTTATAGAAAAAAGAAGAACAATTGAAAGAGAAATGTGGCATACAGAATACGAACGTCAGCGAAAAATAGAACAAGATTTTAAAGAAAGGAAAGAACGAGAAATAATCAAAACCAAAATGCTATTTTCTGATGCTGAAAAATTCGATAAAGCAACAATATACAGAAACTTTATAGCAGCAACAGAGCAAAATGCAATCAAAGAAAATAACCTCACTGAAGAACTAAAAGAGTGGATAAAATGGGCAAATGAAAAAGCCGATTGGTTTGATCCTTTCACAAATAGAAAAGACGAATTACTTAATGATAATGACAGAGAAGAATTTCATAAACCAAAACAATCTAATAATAATTATTATAGATATTAATGCAGTAATTCAGAAATTAATGGTTTATAATTGCAAAATAAAATAGATCTTTAAGGTTGGAGGAGATTAATAATAAATTGGATATTAATTTATAAATAGTAAGATGTTGTACCTCATTTGTACCTCAAATCTTCCAGCCCCTTTAAATTCAATAAATCAAT
>NZ_JBDTQE010000086.1:0-9573 GCF_039932285.1 Flavobacterium sp. | reverse complement strand
CTCTTTCGCTTGTTGTATCCGCTTGTATAACTTTGATCATTATTTGCGTTAAACGGCTGACCATTCTACCATCGGCAGAATTCAAAAGCAAGGCTTTCGAAAGAGTACAGAATCTATATTTCTTCGCTAAATTAAAACTCTAACATTTAAATATCAATTAGTTAGTATTTTTATTTACTTTATATCCTCGTATTATTTTAAACTTACAGATTTTTTAGTATGTTGCGTATATAATTAAATTTTCTTTTGTGAAATATAACTAATCATCTCGAATCAAGGGTTTTTGTCAGTAAGTTTGAAGTACTTAAAAAAAACATTATACTAATGTATATAGATGTTAAAAACTACTCTTTCTTTTTTCTTTCGGCTAAGTATTCGTTCAATTTCTTTCCGTATTTAGATTTTGCTACTTTAGGAGACATTGCTTTTGCGATAGTGTCTAGATATTTAATATTGATATCATAAATATCGGTTAAGGCAATATATGGAGCCACTTCGTAATCACCATTTGTTAAAGCAAAGTTTCCAGCATATAAATACCTGCGTTTCAAAAGAGCATCTTGTTTTTTAGTATTTTCCGCTGGGTTGTTTTTTTTGGCTTTTAGCGCTAATAATTCGTCTTTTAGATAACCCAATTGTTGGTCATTAAATTTAGATATGATGTCTTTGTATTGTTCGTAAAGTTCTTGGTTTTTTGAACCTGTTATTTTTGCTTTAGCTAAGAAAAATTCTAAATCAGTATCAATATTCATTTTTCCTGGTTCTGCAAAGAACAGTAAATTATTATCTATAGAGTTTGATACACCACGATCAAGATTCAAGTATAACATTTCTGGCGAATCTAGTTTTATTGTACTTTCAAAAGATGATTTTCCGTTTATGATAATACTATCGAGAATAACTAATGTGGTATCTTGAACTCTCTGAATATATAATTTCCCTTTTTTCAGGCCTTTTATATTCCCTGTGATTTCTAAGGTATTTTCTGATTTTTTTTCTTCACCACAAGAAGTAAGCATTGTGATAGATAATAGTGCAATAATTATTTTGTTCATCATATTTTAATTTGCCGCAAAATAATAAAAAAATCCTCAATTTGCAGTACAAAATGAGGATTTATATTATTTATAATTTACAGATTAACCTTTTAACCAAGCATTTTTAATAACATTTTTGCTTGTATCAGTGGCTTGTAATCCTTCTGCTTCATCATAGGGTAATTTTATTGTACCTTTTACTTCACTTTCTTTTCCGTCTCGTTTTATTTTTACAGTA
This sequence comes from Flavobacterium sp., assembly GCF_039932285.1. GTDB lineage: Bacteria > Bacteroidota > Bacteroidia > Flavobacteriales > Flavobacteriaceae > Flavobacterium. Next base: position 8,298 of record NZ_JBDTQE010000086.1, on the reverse strand, counting down.
ATAGGATCATTTTCTTTCCAATTTTGGCTTACCATAATTAAATCATAAATATTGTCTAGATTATAATTTGTACCATTTACTGCTTTTAGAATATCACCATTTTTTATTCCTAATGCGGCATAAAAAGTAGGTAATTCTATTTCAGGAAGCACCATTATTTCCTTTGTTGCTTGATTTACGGTTATGTAAGGACTTTGACCTTTTAAGAATACATTTCCTGGAATTTTGCGTTTAGATTCTGTTACACCAACTCTTGCAAAATATTTATCGTAAGGAATAGGAGTAGGACCACTCACATAGGTTTCTAAAAATGTTTTTACTTCTGGGTAAGTAAAGGAAGCTATTTTGTCGAATAATTCATCGTCATTAAATGGTTTTTTTGCACCATATTCGTTAGTCAATTTTTGCATTAAGTCTAGAATTCCTCTTTCGCCATGACTATTATCTCTAATAATAATATCTAAGCACATACCTATTAATGCTCCTTTTTGGTATACGTTTAAGTATTGATCTTTGTATGGTTTATCTAAAACATTAGCACTCATTGTCGTAAATGGCATCGTGTCATTCATTGCTGCTGCTTGACTTATTTTATCTGACATGCGATTATAAAAATCTTCTTCTGATATTAATCCTTGATTTACTTGAAATAAATTCGCAAAATATTCAGTTACACCTTCATACATCCACAAATGTTTAGACATTTTAGGTGCATTAAAATCAAAATACTGAATCTCTCTTGAGTGAACTCCAAGTGGTGTTACAATATGAAAAAACTCATGAGAAACCACGTCTTTAAGTTGCTCTGCCATTTGTTCTTTAGGCATCATTTCTGGCATCACTACTGTTGTAGAGGTTGGGTGTTCTAATGCGCCAAAGCCTTTTGCATCCGCTTTCTTTACGTCAGATAAGTACAATAAAACTGCATATTTTTTAGTGCTATTTATAGCCCCTAAAAATTTCTTTTGTGCACGCATCATGGTTTCCATTGCAGGAGCAATATCGGCTACTTTATATGTTCCGTTTGGCGAATATACACTGATTAATATTTCCATATCATCAACTTTAAAGGTTGTATAATCTGGTTTAGAATACATGATTGGGTGTTCTAATAAGTCGGCATAACGATAGGATTTAAATACATCTTGCGTATTACTTGCATCTGTATCTGTCATAGAAGTAGCTCCAAAAAATGTTGCTGGATGAGTTATTGTAGTTGTATATGGTACTTCTAATTTATCTGAAAAATAGCCCACGAAACCATGTGTATTTAACATAAAATTTTCAGGAGAAATATTTGTTCCAGCTGGAGAAAACACATCGCCACCGCCAAAATCCCCTTTGCCTGTTTCCGTGTCAAAAGTATCATTTACCCAATAGGTTACTTTTTGTAGTTTTTTAGCATCAGTAATTTTCCAAGAATTTTCATCAATTTTTGTAATCGCTAATTCATTTCCTTTGGCATCAAGAGCTTTTACGTTTTCGATATATTTTCCGTAATTATCTGTAGAGTAAGTTCCAGGAACGGTTTTAGGAATGCTAAATGTTACGATATCAAGATTGGTTGGTGTTGGCAACAATGTTACCATTACTTTGTCATCTTTTATATTATTTAAGTCAATAGAAACATTAACTTCAGGATTTACAGTTGTTGTAGTTTGTTGTGCTGTTTTACAACTTAATAAGACACTAGCAAAAGCAAGTGTATAAATTATTTTTTTCATTAACTTATGATTTGAAAGTTTTTATATAAGTGTATAAAAGTAAATAAAAGTTACGTTTTTAAATACGTTTTATTTTATTTGAATTTTTATCCAACTTAAAATTTCTTGCAAGGCGATTGGAGAAAATGTTTGTTCTATTTTCGAGTATTCTTCTACCGAACCAGTATTGCATTCTTGAAATAAGTGATTTAAATTAGGTAAAATCTTAGTTGTAATTTTTTTGTTTCCACCTTTTGCTAACGCTTTTTGGATTGCTTCAATATTTATTTTTGCAGAAACTTGAATGTCTTTATCTCCGTTTAATGCTAAAACTGGACATTTTACTTTTTCTAATGAAGTTTCTGGATCAAACTTTATAAAAAATTGAAACCAAGCATTTGTAAGATATTGCGTTACAGTTTTTAATTCATCTGGTTTATTTTCGTTTTTGTATTGTTCTGACAAATAAGAAGTTATTTTTTCATTCAATTTTTCATCATTTATATCTGAATCGATAATAATTTTGTAAGCGCCTCCTATTATTTTTTGTCCTTTTTCAATTTCAATTTCAGAAACTCCTGCTAAACGCTCAATTTCTTCTTTTTGCAAAAGCATAAGTTTATCACCCCTTACTCCAGTTCCTGCTAGTAGAATTATAAAATTGATGTCTTTATTATCTTTTGCAACCATTGGCGCAATTACGCCTCCTTCGCTATGCCCCATTAGTCCTATATGTTTAGGATTTATCTCTTTTCTGGATTGTAAATATTGCACAGCTGCTTTAACATCATTTGCGAAATCTTGAGTTGTTGCAGTTTTGAAATTTCCTTTAGACTCAGCTATTCCTCTATCATCAAATCTCAGGACTGCAATACCATTTTTAGTTAAATAATCGGATATAACTAGAAATGGTTTGTGTTCTAAAATTTCTTCATCTCTGTTTTGTGGGCCACTTCCAGTTATAAGAATTACTACAGGAAATTTTCCTTCCTTTTTTGGTAATGTTAGTGTTCCTGCTAGCGTAACTCCATCTTTTTTATTCTCGAATGTAATGTCTTCACTAATATATGAATATGGTTTTACAGGATTTTGAGGTCTAATTACTACTTGTTTTTCTACTTTTTCTTTCGATAAATTCATAGGAAAACTAGTGCCTCGTTGTTTAAAATTTCCCACAATGATGTTGTCTTTTCCTAAAACACCTTCATATTCAATCATAGCATTTGGGATAGTTATTTTTAAAGTTGAATTTTCGAAACTGGTTGTATTTACAGGAATACCGAATGCTTTTTGGTTTGGACTATCCATTGTGGAAGCATAAATATTTCCAGTTTTAGAAATATTAAAAACAAGCGGTAATTGTGTTCCTTGTACTTGCAAAGCACCATACCAAGATCCAGATATTTCTTGACTAAATACTATTGATGTTGCTAATGTGACGATGAATAAGATTGTTTTTTTCATTTTGCGTTTAATAAGTTTATTGTTTCAATTGGACTTTTAACTTCTATAATTAGTTTGTCGTAATTGCAATGATTGAGTTCAACAATAATTGCATTTTTCTTGTTGCTAACATCCCAAAAGTTACGTTTGCCTTTTTTTAGATAAGTTCCTGCGGTTATAACCCATGGCAGTTGCGTACCAAGCATTTTCCAACCTATCCAAAAAGTAAAATCTTCATCACTTTGACTAGCTTTTATGATATTTTCTTTTTTAACTTTAATTTTGCTTTCAAAAGTCCAGAATTGGTGATTTCCCAAAACATCAAAAACAAATTCATTTTCGGTTGCTGTTACTTTTACCATTGTTTTTTCTTTATAAAAATTTATAAATAATTACTTTAGATATAATTTCAGCAAATAAAATTGCCAATATAAATAATAAAGTATGTTTTGTTTCTTTTGAGTTTGTAGCAGTTTTGTAACCTTTATATAACAGGAAAATAGACCAAATTAAAATCGCAATTAGGATAATAGTTTCAAATAGCATAAATCCAATTTCACTAGCAGTTAATGTATTTATTTTGTTTGAGGTTGCTAATGCTAATATTTTATTACCAATTATATAGGATTTATTATTGATATTTAGAATTGATGCAAAATAGAAAGGTATTCTAGAAATAAGGACTGTCGTTAAAATATCAATAAATCTCGTTTTCTTATTAATGTATTTACCAATTATAATAAGTGAAAAGGTTAGGATTAGAATATCTGTAGCTAAATAAGATATGGTTTCATAATAACTTATTTGTTCTGTAAAATGTAAGTCTAAAACGCCATCATATCTTACATTAAAAATATAGGCAAGGCAACACCCAATTATTGTGGATAAAGTTCCGACAAGCAATAATTTTTTTTCAGAATATCTTTCGAATGGATTGTAAAAAATATTTTTCATAATTATGATTTAGTCTTTAGAGTATTAATCTTTTGAATTATATCATCTAATTTATTTCTTACAGTAGGATAACTATTTCCCATTTGCGATGCCATTTCTTTTAGGCTTCCGCTAGTAAGAAAAAATTGAAGAATAAAATTTTGTTCCTCTTCAGAAATTTGAAGTAATATAGGTAACGAGTAATTTCCAGAAACCGATGTGGTACAATTACTACAGGAAAGCTGTGTTACAGAAAGTGAACTTTCGCAGCTCGGACATTGTATGGGAAGTTTAGGTTGCATAATAGTTATTTTATATTACACAAAGTTAAATAATATTTATATATAAATTAATAAAATTTATATATTATTTAATTATATTAAAAATAGTTATTTTTGAAAATAGAAAAATCTCAACCTTTCGATTGAGATTTTTCTATAAATAAGATTTTTAAATTATTTTAATAAAACATTTACTTTATTAATAATTAAAAATTTCTTCTAATGTAACTTCTTCAATTGTACCTAATTTTTTTAAAGCTTCAAAATCTAAACTCTCTTTTTTACCAATAATAGCTGTATTGTATTTTTTGGTTTTCACTTCTTTATTAAAGAAATCATTGGTGTTTTCTAAAGTAAGATTCTGAATATTTTTATACACATCACTTCGGTTATCATAATCGAAACCTAATTTTTTTAGTGCTAATTGACTGAAGAAAATGTTAGTTTTACTTATTCTGGTAGAAGCAATTTGTTTTAAACTCGACTCTTTTGCGTTGTTAAATTGTCTTTCTATTTTTGGCATTTCGTTTAGTAAAACCGAAATAGCATCAACTGCTTGTGGCAATTTGTTCGCTTGAGTTCCAATAGAAACTTGCATATAATCGCTTAGAATTTTATCGGTAGGCATTCTGTAAACCGCATTTGCAGAATAAGCAAGCGATTTAGATTCTCTAATTTCTTGAAAAACAATAGATGATAATCCAGAACCAAAATAATTATTAAAAACATTTACAGTTCCAGTATTGCTAAAGTTGTATTTTTCTCCTTTGGCAATTCGAGTCATTTCTGCTTGTACCATATCGTAATTTGCAAAATATACTTTGTCTTGAGTTACAGGTTCTGCATATTCTTTTGCTACAGGAATAGCTTTGTTTGCATTTAGGTTGTGATTTTTTTCTAATGAAGCTAGAATTGGTTTCAAATCATTACCGTAAAAGAAAATTTGATGTTGATAATTAGTTATGTCTTTTAATAAATCCGTCAATTCCGAAGCTTTCATTTCTTTCAATTCTTGTTCAGAAAGAATATCTCTAAAACGAGAATTAGCACCATATTTCGCATAGTTTATTAATGCGTTCATTATAGATTCTTTTCGTTTTTTTGCGTTGCTTCTAGTATTTAAAAGTGTTGCAACTGTTGTGTTGTATACTTCTTGATCTGGTTTTACATTTCTTAATAAGTTTTCTAGTAAAGCAATTCCTTTTGGTAAATTACTTTCTAAACCAGAAAGATAAATATAGCTTAAATCATTTCCAGCACTTACTGAATAGGTTACGCCAATTTTGTAAAACTCTTTTTTAATGTCTTCAACACTCATTGTGTCGGTGCCTAAATAATCTAATATTTCAATAGCCAGTGGTAATTTCTTGTTATTATCCGAACCCATATTAAAGATATAATATAGCTTAGCAATTTCATTAGATTTGTTTTTCACAAAACTTATCGTTGTGTTTTTTACTTTTTTACTTTCAATTTCTTTTTTGTAATCGATAAAAACAGGCGCTAAATCTTTAGATTTTATTTTAGAAAATGTTTTATAAAATTCCGATTGCGCCTCTCTGTTTAATTGAATAGGAGTGATGCCAGGATTAGAAACACGAACTAATTTGTCATTTACACCTTTAGTTTTATATACTGCAACGTAATTATCTTTGTAAAAATCATTGGCAAATTTTACTATATCAGTTTTGGTGATTTTTGATGCTTCGTCAGTTTCGGAGATGATGTCGCTCCAGTTTCTACCTTGTATAAATGCTTGGTAGATAGTTGTTGCTAACCCGTCGCCAGTTTCAAAGGTTTTCATAACATCAAGCTTCATATTGTTAATGATAGCAGGAATCATCATTTCGTCAAAGTTTCCTTTTTTAACTTTATCAATTTCGGCAAGAAGCATTTTTTCGCCTTCTTCTAATGTTTGTCCATCTTTTGCGGATAATGATAAAGCTTGGTAGCCATAATCGTTAAAAGCTGTTGAACCAGATCCCGCGCTTAAGGCTAGTTGTTTTTGATTGATGTTTGAATCAATTAGTCCGACATCGCCAGAATTAGATAATATATTAGAAGTGATTTCGGATAATAATGCTTCTTTTGTACCTGCTCCTGCAGTTCTCCAAGCTAGAGTTAAACGTTCGGCAGTAGGACTTTTTACTTCGCTTCTTACGATTGAAGTCATAGGTTTTTCGGTTACTAATTTGAATTTTGGAAGCTCTTTGTATTTCATTGTCCCAAAATAAGTATTAACCATTTTAATGGTTTTGTCAAAATCTAAATCACCAACTAAAACGACAGCCATATTATTTGGTACATAATAAGTATCAAAATAATTGTGAATCGCTACCATCGATGGGTTTTTTAGGTGTTCTGGTTTTCCAATGGTTGTTTGTGTTCCGTACGGAGTTGTTGGAAACAAATCTTTCATTAATTGGTAGTTTACTAATCGTCCGTCGTTGTCTTGCGCACGGTTATACTCTTCGTAAACTGCTTCTAATTCTGTATGAAAAAGACGCAAGACCAATTCTGAGAAACGTTCTTTCTCGACAATCATCCATTTTTCGAGTTCGTTTGAAGGAATATTGTTTTTGTAAACAGTTTCGTTTAACCAAGTGTGTGCATTTGTTCCTTTTGCTCCCAGAGATGAAATAAGTTTGTCATACTCGTTTGCCACCGAATATTTTGAAGCTTCTTGCGACACTTCATCTATGCGTTTGTATAATGCTTTTTTCTTTTCTGGATCGGTTTCTGTTTTGTGTTGTTCGTATAGATCAGAAATTTGTGCAATTAGTTTTTTCTCAACTTCCCAATTTTGAGTTCCAATTTTGCTGGTTCCTTTAAAAACCATGTGTTCTAAATAGTGAGCCAATCCGGTATTGTCAGACGGGTCATTGTTAGAACCTGTTCTTACTGGGATATAAGTTTGTATTCTTGGTTCGTCTTTATTTTGTGCTAAGTATACTTTTAGTCCGTTTCTTAGTGTGTAAACTCGAACGCCGGTTTTGTCATTTTTGACTACTTCGTAAGAGTAGCCTTGAGCATCTTTCTTTTTTTCAGTAGTGGTTGTTTGTGCATTCATTATAAAGATACCTAGCGTTAAGCAAGCGGTTAAGATTATTGTTTTCATTTATTTTTAGTTTGTTTCAAAAATAAGGAAACTGTATAGTAATTTTCTGAAAGTTATGTTAAAAAGTAGTGTTGGGTTTTTATTACAGCATCTTGCGTTAGGGCTATACACTACAATCTCTCTCGTCTTTTGGAACGAGAGATTGTAGTGTATAGACCGACCCTTGTGGTAACGCCCAAACTAATTTTAATACAACTCCCAATAGAAAGATTGGGAGTTGTATTAAAATTAATCAATAGCCATTTCTGTAGCAATTGCAATTCGGTTCCAAGCATTGATTGTGGTAATCAATATAATTATTTCAGCAATGTATTTCTCGTCAAATAATTTTCTTGCATTGTCATAAGTTGCTTTTGACAAATGATTTTGTATCAAAGTAACTTCTTCGGTCATAGCTAGAATGGCTTGCTCTTCTTCAGTATAAAGAGAAGTTTCTCTCCAAGCATTCAATAGATATATTCGCTGTTCTGTCTCTCCCATTTTTCTAGCATCTTTGGTGTGCATATTAATACAATAAGCACAACCATTAATTTGGGAAGCTCTAATTTTGATTAGTTCTTTGTGAGTTGGAGTTAATGAAGTAGAAGCGATGTATTTTTCTAATCCCATCATTGCTTTGTATGCTTCTGGCTGTGTCTGTAAAATGTTTACTCTTGTTTCCATTTTGAATGTGTTTTTAAATTCATTACAAAGTTTAGGAAATGAATTTTCAAAAAACTTGAACTACTTCAAGAAAACTAATTTAGACTTTGCCTGCTCGTATTTTACTCATGAATTCTGGAGAAAAATCCAAATAAGAAGCTAACATATATTGGGGAAC
>NZ_JBDTQE010000085.1:0-9686 GCF_039932285.1 Flavobacterium sp. | reverse complement strand
ATTTAGTCGATTTAAATAGAATGAATTTTCATACTACAATGAGTTTTAAAACTAGAATGAAAAATTTATCAAGAATAACACCTAGTGAAGCTTGGGTTAGGATTATTAGTTCTGAATACGCAAAACTTTATGACAAAAATGAAGAAGAAGTTTTTCGTTTAATGTGGAAATATAATTTAAAGTTTCAGAATAAAGTAAATTTTAAAAGAAACATCAAGAAGAAACTAGGAATTAAATAAATTTATTTTAGTGAACACATTTTTTAAACATTCATTTTTTACCAATAAAAAATATATTATAACAATATGGCTTGTTATTACAATTATCTCGGTTGTAAAACAGTTTCTTATTGGCAATTATAATAATTATAAAATTTTTAAAGGCGTTTATTTTCATACAATAAATAAATTGCCTTTATATGAAGAATACCCACTAGAATATTTTGACCATAATCATTACGGGCCTATTTTTAGTCTTATAATTGCTCCTTTTGCTATACTACCAGATTATGTAGGAATGGTATTATGGGGGATTTTTAATGCAGCAATTTTAGTTTGGGCAATTACACAGTTACCATTAAAACAGATTCAGATTACAGCTATTTTATGGATTTGTTTTCATGAATTTCTAACTACATTATTAGGATTACAGTTTAATCCAATAATGACTGCAATTATTATATTATCATTTGTTTATATAGATAAGGATAAAGTATTTTGGGCAGCCATGTTTATCGTTTTAGGGGTATTTGTTAAATTATATGGAATTGTTGGATTGGCATTTTTCTTTTTTACTAAGGATAAAATTAAGTTTATAGCTTCATTAATTTTTTGGAGCGTTGTGTTTTTTGTGCTTCCAATGCTAATTTCTTCACCAGAATATATTCTACATACTTATATTGAATGGTTTGATCGTTTGGTTGTCAAGAATGCAGAAAATACAGGTTTAACTTCATATCAAGATATTTGCTTAATGGGAATGGTTCGGAGAATTATGCAAGACAGTAATATCTCCAACTTACCATTTTTAATTAGTGGAATTTTATTATTTGGCTTACAATACCTGAGAATAAAAGAATATAAAGAAAAAGGATTTAGATTAATGATACTGGCTTCGGTATTAATATTCACTGTTATTTTTAGTACAGGATCTGAATCACCAACCTATATTATTGCATTTGTTGGCGTTGCTATTTGGTTTGTAATTCAACCTACACCAATTAATAAATTTTATATTTTTTTATTCATTTTTGCAATAATCTTAACGAGTTTATCTCCATCAGATTTAATGCCTAAATTTTTAAGAGAAAATTATATTCGTCCATTTGCATTAAAGGCATTACCTTGTGTGCTTATTTGGATAGCAATTATCTATGAAATGCTTACAAAAAAGTTTAACAATTACAATACTTTATCCAATTGATTCCAATAAGTAATTCAAAAAAAATAGCCATTGTAATTCCTTCTTTTAACGAGGAAACAAATATCGAAGTAATGGTAAATACTTTGCATGAAGTGATGCAAAAACTACCTTATGATTACCGTCTTGTTTTTGTTGATGATGGAAGTAACGACAATAGTTTGCAAAAATTAGAAGAATTATCGAAGGTTGATAATCGATTGTTTTTTGCCGCTTTATCTCGAAATTTTGGGCATCAAAATGCATTAAAAGCTGGAGTAGATTTAGTAAAAGACTATTCAGACGCAGTAATAACTATGGATGGTGATATGCAACATCCACCAGTACTAATTCCTGAACTCATTAAGAAATGGGAAGAAGGTTACGATGTGGTTTACACCATTCGTGATGAGGACAAAGCACTTTCTTATTTTAAAAAGAAGACCTCAAAATACTTTTATGCTATTATGAATAAATTATCGGAGGTAGAATTTGAACCTGGAACTGCCGATTTTAGATTGATGGATAAAAAAGTTGTCGCAGTTTTCTCCGATTTTTCTGAAAATGAATTATTTATACGTGGTATTATTAGTTGGGTTGGTTTTAAACAATTTGCCATAAATTATGAACCTAACCAAAGATTTTCTGGTAAAAGTAAATACACAATAAGAAAAATGGTACGATTTGCATTGCAAGGTATTACCTCTTTTAGTACAAGACCTTTGCATATTGCCATTTTTTTAGGAGTTGGACTAACACTGTTAGCTTTTCTTTTTTTTATGATTTACGTTATTTATAGTATCTATTTTGGACACGTAATTTCGGGTTGGGCATCATTATTATGTACAGTTGTATTTTTTGGAGGATTAAACCTGATTGTTCTTGGAATAATTGGAATTTATATTGGAAAATTATTCATGCAATCTAAAGGTCGCCCTAATTATTTAATCAGAGAAACAAATTTTAAATAATGGTTTTATTAAGTTTTGATATCGAAGAATTTGACATGCCTTTCGAATATGGTAAAACAATCTCTTTTGAAGAGCAAATAGCTATTTCTATAGATGGAACAGTAGCTATTTTAGATTTATTGCAGAAACACAATGCCAAAGCTACTTTTTTTAGTACAGTAATATTTGCAATAAATGCACCAGAGATTATAAAAAGAATTATTGTCGAAGGCCACGAAATGGCTTCACATAGTTATTATCACAGTGATTTTAAGATAGAACATTTACGGGAATCAAGAGAAAAATTAGAAGAGATAACCAATACTAAAGTAATAGGTTACCGCATGCCAAGAATGTATCCTGTTGATGAAAAAGAAATTTTTAAGGCAGGCTATTTGTATAATTCCTCTATAAATCCTACTTATTTGCCAGGAAGATACAATCATTTTGATAAACCAAGAACTTATTTTAAGCAAGAAGGCGTTTGGCAAATTCCAGCATCAGTAAGTCCAATGATTAGGTTTCCTTTGTTCTGGTTATCATTTCATAATTTACCATTATGGCTGTATCAATTTTTAGTAAAATTGACAATAAAGAAAGATAATTATCTCAATATTTATTTTCATCCTTGGGAATTTACCAATTTAAATCAGCCAGAAAAGTTTAATTTCCCAAAATATGTATCTAAAAATTCTGGAATACAAATGATCGAAAGATTTGATAAAATGTTATTTTGGATGAATAAAAAGAATTATAAATTTGGAACTTTCAAAGATTTTTTAGCCACAATATAATTATGCAAAAAATATCAGTATTTATAATTGCTTACAACGAAGAAAAAATTATTGCACAATGTCTTGAAAAACTTTCTTGGGCAAACGAAATCATTGTTGTCGATTCTGGAAGTTCAGACAAAACGGTTCAAATTTGTGAAAAACATGGAGCCAAAGTGATTTATAATAAGTTTGAAAACTTTGGCAAACAAAAACAATTTGCATTAAACCAAACTACTAACAATTGGGTTTTATCACTTGATGCTGACGAAGTTTTGTCGGACGAATTAATTACAGAAATAAAAAACATCGATTTCACGAAAGAATACAATGGCTATTTAATTCCTAGAACACACGTTTTTTTGCATAAAATTTTCAAATTTGGAAGTGAAAATAAGAAACCAATTCTTCGATTTTTTAATAAAGAATACGGAAAATTCATCGAGAATAAAGTCCACGAAGTGATAGACGTTTCTGGAAAAATGGGCGTCTTGAAAAACGAAATGCTACATTATACGGTTTTTGATATTTCGACAGCGATTCAAAAACAAGTTAAATATTCGCTATTAAGCGGTGAATTTTTGTTCGAAAAAGGAAAAAAAGCTTCTTTGATAAAAGTAATTATCAAATTTCCATTCGATTTTATCCGATTTTATTTCATTCAACGTAATTTTTTAAACGGATATCAAGGTTTTATTTGGAGTATGTTATCGGCTTTCGGAAGTTTTGTAAAGTATGCCAAACTGCATGATTTACATCAAAATAAAGACTTGTAGCATTGCATAATTTCTTTTGCAATCACTTCATCATTAAATTTCTGAACAAATTCAAAACCTTTATTCGCCATTTCATTTCTTAAGTTTTCATCATTTAAGAGTTTTTCAATTTGAAATTTTAAATCTTCTAAATTTTCAGGATTTACATAAATAGAATCAGGCCCGCCAGCTTCAGGAAAAACACCAGAATTGGTTGTAATAACTGGAGTTTTAGAAAATAAAGCTTCAATAATAGGAATCCCAAATCCTTCAAATATCGATGGATATACAAAAAAATTAGCTAATTGATAAGTAATTGCCAATTCTTTACTAGACAAACCTTCAAAAAAAACGACTTTTTCTTCCAGATTATGTTCTTTGATATAGGTTTTTATTTTATTAGAATAACCAGTTTGTTTGCCTATAAGAACGAGTTTGGTATCAATATCTTTAATGGCTTTTACAATGATTAAAGCATTTTTTCGTTCTTCGATTGTGCCGACATTTAATATAAATTCTTTGGGTAAATTATATTTTAAAACCACTTCATTCTTTTCTACGACCGAATAATTTTGCTTAAAAACAGCTTGACAACCTTGATAAATTACTTTTATTTTAGTTGCAGGAATTTTAAGATACGTAATAATATCAGCTTTGGTTTGTTCGCTAATGGCTATGACTAAATCAGCATTTTTTGCTGATTTTTTGAACTTATAAAAGTGTATTTTTCTATCAAAAAAAGAATATAAGTGTGGATATCTCATGAATATTAAATCATGAATAGTCACCACACTTTTTATGTTTTTCTTATTTAATCCAGAAGGAATTTCACCAGATAATCCATGAAATAGCTCAATCTTATCGGTTTCTAAATCAGTAATAATTCCTTTTTGTCTCCACAAATTATAATATTTTTTATAAAATGGAGTAGAAGGCAATTTCTCGAAAACAGTTGAAGAATCAGTAGTAAAAAGAGTTTCTTTATTCTTTTTAGGATTGTAAAGGAAATATCGATTTTCAGGATAATATGTTGCCAGAATTCGTACCAAATCTCGGCTGTAATTGCCCAAACCAGTTTTGTTATGAAAAACCCTTTTCGCTTCGTATCCTATGTTCATTTATTTAATATCAATTTCAAAAATCTAAACCGCTACATCATATTCTCTCAAAGCATCATTCAAAGACGTTTTTAAATCTGTAGAAGGTTTTCTAGTTCCAATAATCAAAGCACAAGGCACTTGAAACTCACCAGCAGCAAATTTCTTAGTATAACTACCAGGAATTACTACAGATCTTGCAGGAACATATCCTTTTCTTTCAATAGGAGTTTCTCCAGTAACATCGATGATTTTTGTTGACGCTGTCAAACAAACATTAGCACCCAGAACGGCTTCTTTCCCAACATGTACGCCTTCAACTACGATACAACGAGAACCAATAAAAGCACCATCTTCAATAATAACTGGAGCGGCTTGTAAAGGTTCTAAAACACCACCAATTCCTACACCACCGGATAAATGCACATTTTTACCTATTTGGGCACAACTTCCTACAGTTGCCCATGTATCAACCATCGTACCTTCATCAACATAAGCACCAATATTTACATAACTTGGCATCAAAATTACACCTTTAGAAATATAAGCACCAAAACGAGCCACAGCAGGTGGAACTACACGAATTCCTTTTTCAGCATAACCTGTTTTTAAAAGCATTTTATCGTGATATTCAAAAATGCCAGCTTCCCAAGTTTCCATTTTCTGAATAGGGAAATACATTACAACTGCTTTCTTAACCCATTCGTTTACTTGCCAAGCATCTCCTTTTGGTTCTGCCACACGCAAAGTTCCAGCGTCCAATAAACTGATAACTTCTCTAATCGCATTGGTAGTTGTTTCTTCTTGTAACAATGCTCTGTTTTCCCAAGCTTGTTCTATAATTGTCTGTAAATTGTTCATCTAAATAAAATTTTAAGCAAATATAAAACCTTTTTCTTTAGGAGCGAATGGCTCGGGCATTTTTGGAAATTATTTTCCTGCTGTTGCTCCAATCTTGCCAAGAAAAATGGCAAGGATTTTCACTTCCATCAGGGCTAAAAGAGAAATCATTTTAATTCTTGTAAATATTTTAAAGAAATCTGTAAATAAACTATTTTTGTAAAAAAAATGCCAAGAATTCTCGCCATCGATTACGGACAAAAACGCACAGGAATTGCGATTACTGACGAAATGCAAATCATAGCGTCAGGACTCACAACTATTGCGTCAGAAACAGCAATATTATTTCTAAAAGACTATTTTGCTAAAGAAAAAGTAGAAAAAGTGCTCATAGGCGAACCGAAACAAATGAACGGAGAACCATCTCAAAGTACTGAGATTATCGAAAAATTTGTAACCAAATTTATAAATAATTTCCCTGATATGCCAATAGAAAGGGTTGATGAACGTTTTACATCAAAAATGGCATTTCAAACCATGATAGACAGCGGACTCAAGAAAAAACAACGACAAAATAAAGCATTGGTTGACGAGATTTCAGCCACTATAATGCTCCAAGATTATTTAACTCGAAAAATGTTTTAAAAACAACATCATACTTAAAAAAATGGCTAGACAAAAAATAGAATCTGATATTGTTCTAATAGGTGCAGGAATTATGAGTGCCACATTAGGATTGTTATTAAAAGAGCTAAACCCAAAACTAAAAATAGAAATTTTTGAACGTTTAGACATCGCAGCTGCTGAAAGCTCTGATGCTTGGAATAATGCAGGAACTGGTCACGCCGCTTTTTGTGAACTCAATTATACACCTGAACTTGAAGACGGAACTATTGAAACCAAAAAAGCAGTAAAAATATCGGAAGCATTTGAAGTGTCAAGACAACTTTGGACATATCTTGTCGAAAAAGGATTACTTCAAGACCCAGAAAACTTCATCAAAAGTGTACCTCACATGAGTTTTGTTTGGGGAGACGAAAATGTGGAGTATCTTAAGAAAAGATTCGAAGCTTTGCAACAATTTCATTTATTTAAAGCAATGGAATTCTCTGATGATATTGAAAAAATCAGAAAATGGGCACCACTTGTGATGGAAAACAGAAACAGCAAAGATAAAATTGCTGCCACATCGATGAAATTTGGAACCGATGTCAATTTTGGTACTTTAACCAGAAGTATGTTCAAGTATTTAGAATCATTAGATGGCGTTACAATGCATTTTCACCATGATGTTTATGATTTAAAAAAGCGTGATGACGGTCGTTGGAGAATAAAAGTAAAAGATATTGCTACTGGCGAAAAGAAAAAAGTCTATACTCCTTTTGTATTTATTGGTGCTGGTGGCGGCTCATTATTGTTGTTAGAAAAAGCAAATATTCCAGAAGGAGATGGTTTTGGAGGTTTTCCAGTGAGCGGACAATGGCTAAAATGTACGAATCTGGAAGTGATAAAAAAGCACGGTGCAAAAGTGTACGGAAAAGCATCGGTTGGTGCGCCACCCATGTCCGTTCCTCATATAGACACTCGAATGATTGATGGAGAAAAAGCATTGTTATTTGGACCTTATGCGGGTTTCTCTACTAAATTCTTAAAAAACGGCTCTTATTTTGATTTGATAAAATCGATAGAATTAAATAATATAAAACCGATGCTTTCGGCAGGAGCAAAAAACATCCCACTAACTAAATACCTTATAGAACAAGTCATTCAATCTTCGGACGATAGACTAAAGGCCCTACAAGAATATGTACCATCAGCAAAAAAAGAAGATTGGGTACTAGAAAATGCAGGGCAACGTGTTCAGGTAATTAAGAAAGATAAAGATGGTCATGGAATTCTTGAATTTGGTACCGAAGTGGTTACAGCTCACGATGGTTCGTTGGCGGTTTTACTTGGCGCTTCTCCAGGTGCATCAACAGCAGTTCAAATCATGATAGATTTAATTGCAAAATGTTTTCCAGAAGAAATAAAAAGCGCAACTTGGCAAACAAAGCTCAAAGAAATTATTCCTTCCTATGGACAATCGCTTAATGAAAATCCTGTTTTATGTGATCAAATTAGATTAAAAACTAATGAAGTTCTAAAATTGAAAGTTTAGTTTTTTTATTTTGTTAAGATTTATGACAATCATTTTAAATTATTTACTTTTGCACTTTATATAATAAAATAAGAATGATTTTACCAATTGTAGGTTACGGCGACCCAGTTTTACGCAAAGTATGCGAGGACGTTACTAAAGATTATATTAATTTAGAAGAAACCATTGCAAACATGTACGAAACAATGTACAATGCTTGTGGAGTTGGATTGGCTGCACCACAGGTGGGATTTCCAATACGTCTGTTTATTGTAGATACAGATCCTTTTAGTGATAGTGAAGACATTTCTAAAGAAGAAGCAGAAGCTCTAAAAGGTTTTAAAAAGACTTTTATTAATGCAAAAATGCTTAAAGAAGAGGGAGAAGAATGGAGTTTTAATGAAGGTTGTTTGAGTATTCCAGATGTTCGTGAAGACGTATATAGAAACCCAAATATTACAATTGAATACTACGACGAAAACTTCAATAAAAAGACAGAAGAATATAGCGGATTGATTGCCAGAGTAATTCAACACGAATATGATCATATTGAAGGGATTTTATTTACGGATAAAATTTCGACTTTCAAGAAGCAACTAATAAAAAAGAAACTTCAAAATATCATGGATGGCAAGGCGCATCCTGATTATAGAATGAAATTAGTGTCAAAAAAACGATAAATAACTTTTAAGTTTCAAAACAAACAATATATATTTGCTTTAATAAATAATTAAAAATGAATTTAGAAAAAATATTAGCCATTTCAGGAAAACCAGGATTATATTCTCTTAAAGTGCAAACAAGAACTGGTTTCGTTGCAGAATCTTTTATCGACGGAAAAAGAATAACAGTAGGTTTGCGTAGTAACGTAAGTTTATTATCTGAAGTTTCAATGTACACTACTAGCGATGAGAAACCATTAGTTGAAGTAATGAGAAATATCGCAAAAAAAGAAAATAATGGACCAACTCCAGCTTTTAAAGACGATAAAGCACAATTAGCAGCCTATTTTCTTGAAGTTCTTCCAGATTATGATCAAGAAAGAGTATATGCTTCAGATATAAAAAAAGTATTAAACTGGTATAATATTTTGCAAGCTAAAGGATTGGTTTCTTCTGAAGAACCTGTTGTTGCCGAAGAAAAATCAGAAAAAACAGTTGTTCCTACTGAAGCTAAGCCAGCAAAAACACCTAAAACAGTTGCACCTAAAAATGCAGGAATGGCTGCAGCTAAAAAAGCACCAGCACAAAAAGCTACAAAGTCAACAAAGAAATAATTGATTTTAATATAATTATAAGTCCTGCATTTGAGTTTCATTTGCAGGATTTGTTTTTTTTAGTATGTTTTAAAAAACAAATCAAATTAAAACTTGAGACAGTTTCAAAAAAATTATGATTAGAAAGATTAAATAATTAATTTTGCAATGTCTTAAAATTTAGATTTTAATGTTATGGTAAAAGATTTATTCGAAAGAATTCAAAACAATAAAGGACCATTAGGAAAATGGGCTTCGCAAGCAGAAGGATATTTTGTTTTTCCAAAATTGGAAGGCGAATTAGGTCCTAGAATGCAGTTTCAAGGTAAAAATATTTTGAATTGGAGTTTAAACGATTATTTAGGTCTAGCAAATCACCCGGAAGTTCGTAAAGCAGATACTGATGCAGCAATAAAATATGGTGCGGCTTACCCAATGGGAGCTCGTATGATGTCAGGTCATACAAAATATCATGAACAAT
>NZ_JBDTQE010000084.1:0-9896 GCF_039932285.1 Flavobacterium sp. | reverse complement strand
GGTTTGCTATTCAAAAAGGTACAACTCAAAGTTATGCCGAAGCTATTAAACAAGGTTATTTCAAAACGAAAGTAGCTAACGAATGGAAACGAATGACTGCTATGGATGTAAGCGATGTATATTATGATAACTTCTTAATTAATGGTAAAACCGAAAGTCAACTTTCACAATTTAAAGCTGGTGACAAAGTACGATTACGAATTTCTAATGGAGGGGCTTCATCCTACTTCTGGTTAAATTATGCAGGAGGAAAAATGACAGTAGTAGCCAATGACGGTAACGATGTAGAACCTGTTGAGGTAGATCGATTAATAATTGGCGTTTCAGAAACCTATGATGTAATAGTTACGGTCCCAGCCGAAAATACAGCCTACGAATTTGTAGCTACGCCGGAAGACAGAACTAAATCAGCATCCATTTATATAGGTCAAGGTGTCAAACAATTAATCAGTCCGATGCCAAAACTAAAGTATTTTGACGGAATGAAAATGATGAATGATATGATGAATATGGACGGAACCATGAACGATATGGGAATGGATATGTCTTTGCAAAAAATGGATATGAACACAGTAATGTATCCAGAAATTTCAGGAAATGCGATGTCGGTGAATCACGATAATATGAAAATGGATGATATGAACATGAGTAATTCAAACCATACAATGACTGACGCTAGTTCTGATATTGTTACTTTGAATTATGCAATGTTAAAATCGCCTATAAAAACTACACTTTCTAAAGATGCATCAGTTCGTGAAATGCGATTTGAATTAACCGGAAACATGAACCGTTATGTTTGGAGTTTAGACAATAAAGTACTTTCAGAAACTTATAAAATTTTAATCAAAAAAGGAGAAACGGTTCGCATTACATTATATAATAATTCGATGATGCGTCATCCTATGCACTTGCATGGTCACGATTTTAGAGTCTTAAACGGACAAGGTGATTATGCGCCTTTAAAAAATGTGTTAGACATCATGCCAATGGAGACTGATGTGATTGAGTTTGATGCAAATGCCGACGGTGATTGGTTTTTTCATTGTCATATTCTCTACCACATGATGGCCGGAATGAATCGGGTGTTTACTTATGAAAAATCACAACCCAATCCGTATTTACCCAACAAAGCAGCTGCTTATAAAAAATTACAAGCGGAAAGCAATGAATTTCATATTATGGCAGAGAATGATTTTGCCACTAATGGTAACGATGGCGGGTTGATGATTCAGAATACACGTTGGAGCATCGGAACGGAATGGCGTTTAGGCTATTCTGATATGCATGGTTATGAAACGGAAACGCACATTGGTCGGTATTTGGGCAAAATGCAATGGCTGATGCCCTTTGTTGGCTTTGATTGGAGGTACAGAAAAATGGAAGATGGCGATATGGAAGAAAACCTGTTTGGTCAAACCAATACAAAAGACAAGCGAGGTGTGTTTAGTGTTGGGGTTGAATATACCATGCCATTGCTTATAAAAGCACAGTTTGAAGCGTATCACGACAGTAATTTCAGGTTTCAATTAGAACGTATGGATATACCAGTTTCCAAAAGGCTTAGAATGAACCTGATGTGGAATACGGATAAAGAGTATATGGCCGGACTGCGATACATAGTCACCCGAAACTTAGGAATAACGTCCCATTATGATAGTGATATGAGATTTGGTTTTGGTATTGGATTAAATTACTAACAGGGGCTTTCATAACTAGAAAGTATAAATCATACCTTAATTAGGGATGCCCTATCGAATCAATTGTATTTTTGTAAATTTGTTCACGCAATTCTTAAAACTAGTCTTCAATGAAATTATCGGTAAAAAATATGGTCTGCCAGCGATGTATCATGGTAGTGGAGCAGGAACTGGAAAGACACAACTTAGTTGCTGATAGTGTGCATTTAGGTGAAATCATATTTAAGGATGAACTTTCGGACGAGCAGATTGCTCAGCTCAAAATTGGTTTGGCCTCAAATGGTTTTGAAGTTTTAGATGATCGCAAAGCCATGATAATCGAAAAAGTAAAAAACATTATCGTTACCCTTATTCATGGGTCGGAAGATATTGCGGTAAAAAGAAATTTTTCCGATATTATAGCACAACAATTACCTATTGATTATAATTATATCAGCTCTATTTTTTCTTCTACTACCGGTATCACTATTGAGCAATATATTATCCTACAGCGCATAGAAAGAGCTAAAGAGCTATTGGTTTATAATGAACTTTCGTTAAGTGAAATATCCTATAAACTTGGTTATAGTAACGTGCAGCATCTTTCAACTCAATTTAAAAAAATTACCGGGCTTACCCCTTCCTATTTTAAGTCTATCAAAGACAGTAAACGAAATCCGTTGGATCAATTGTAAAATTTTACACATCATTCAGTAAATAATACAACAACGCCCTCTGCATCATGTTCTAATTTTGTCTTTCAAATTGGAAGAACATGAAAACAATCAACACATTACGTATTAAAGGAATGGTTTGCGCACGCTGCATGAAAGTAGTGTTTGAGGAACTATCATTACTAGGTATTGAAATTGACTCGATTACTCTGGATGAAGTTTCATTTATAGGCGAGCTGCCTGCCAACATCGATGCACAAGAAGTAAAAAACACCCTTCAAAAATATGGATTTGATCTTTTAAGCGATAAAAGGGAGGCTCTCGTTATCCTAATTAAACTAGCTGTTGCGGAAGCTATTGTAAAGCAATTTGAATCTAAAAACACCATTCTATTTTCTGTTTTTCTGAGCCGCGAACTGAATATGGACTACCCTATGTTAAGCGCTGTTTTTTCTGAACTTGAAGAAATGACACTAGAAAAATATATTATTACGCAGCGTATATTAAAAGTTAAAGATCTTTTACTGACCACCGGTAAATCGCTTACTGTTATTTCCGATGAGCTTGGTTTCAGCAGTGTTTCCCATTTATCAAGACAGTTAAAATCGTATACCGGATTCGACACCTATCATTTTAAGAATCTCAGAAAGAATACCGCCATTTCACAATCGTAGTTTCAGTCATTAATCAAATCAAAAGCAATCAAAATTAAAAACAATTTTCTCAATTATGAAAACAGCAAAGCAAAATGCTCCAACAAAAGATAAAATGAATATTTTCACCAAGCGAACTTTTCCGGTTACAGGGATGACCTGTGCTGCGTGTGCTATCAGTGTGGAAAGCATTCTCAAAACGACCGATGGTGTCAAAGACGCCGGTGTGAATTATGCCAATCAATCCGCCTGGATTGAATACTCTGACGATGTTACTATCGAAGAAATTCAAAACAGAACCCGTTCTGTTGGTTATGATTTGATTGTGGGAGTGGAAGATCCTTTTCAGGCGCAGCAAGATGCTCATTTAAAGCAGTATCAAGAACTAAAAAGGAGAACCTTTTTAGCTATCTTATTGTCAATACCAGTCTCTACCATAGGTATGTTTTTTATGGATATACCCTATGCCAATTATATTATGATGTTATTGTCAACACCTGTCGTCTTTTATTTGGGCAGAAGCTTTTTTGTTAATGCCTTTAAACAAGCCAAACACCGAAAAGCGAACATGGATACCTTGGTAGCTTTGAGTACAGGGATTGCCTACATCTTTAGTGCATTCAATACTTTTTTTCCTGAGTTTTGGCATGCCAAAGGATTACACGCACATGTATATTTTGAAGCTGCGTCTGTAATCATTGCTTTTATTTCTATTGGAAAACTTTTGGAAGAAAAAGCAAAATCGAATACCTCGTCCGCATTAAAAAAACTAATAGGACTACAACCTAAGACGGTGCGAATTAAAGTAAACGGAACAGAAACGGAGATTCCTGTTTCTGAAGTACAAATTGCGGATAGTATAGTTGTCAAACCAGGTGAAAAAATTCCGGTGGATGGAGCTGTTACTTCGGGAGTTTCCTTTGTAGATGAAAGTATGATAAGCGGAGAACCTATTCCGGTTGAAAAAACCGCCGGTGAAAAAGTTTTTGCAGGGACCATTAATCAAAAAGGCAGCTTTGAATTTAAGGCTGAAAAGGTTGGAGGAGATACGGTATTGGCTCAAATTATTAAGATGGTGCAGGAAGCCCAAGGCAGTAAACCGCCAGTGCAGAAACTGGTTGATAAAATAGCTGGTATTTTTGTTCCTGCTGTTTTACTAATTGCAATCGTTACTTTCATTAGCTGGATGCTCTTAGGAAATGAGAATAATTTAACACATGCTTTACTGACTTCTGTTTCAGTATTGGTTATTGCCTGTCCGTGTGCTCTGGGGTTAGCAACTCCCACTGCTATTATGGTAGGTATTGGTAAAGGAGCAGAAAACAATATCCTGATAAAAGATGCTGAAAGTTTAGAGCTTGCGCATAAAGTTGACGCTATCATATTAGATAAAACAGGCACTATCACCGAAGGGAAACCAGTAGTGACTGACATCATATGGAAAAATACTGATTATGATTTTATCTACACCAAACAAATACTGTATGCTATGGAGGCGCTATCTGAACATCCTTTAGCAGAAGCAGTAACAGCTCACTTAAAGCAAGATTTACTGTCAAACGTTGCTTTGAATGATTTTCAGAGTATTACGGGTAAAGGAGTAAGTGCCAAAAACGAAAGTGTAACTTATTTTATTGGTAATAAGAAATTAATAGAAGAACAGCATATTAGAATGAATGAACTAGTGCTTTCTAGCGCTGAACAGTGGCAGAAAAATGCTAAGACTGTAGTCTATTTTGCCAATGAAACAGAAGTTCTCGCTTGTATTGCCATTTCAGATAAAATAAAAGCAAGTTCAAAAGAAGCTATTGCCACTTTGCAAAATAAGGGCATAGCAGTATATATGCTAACGGGTGACAATCCCCAAACGGCACAAGCCGTAGCAAAAGAAGTAGGCCTTTTGCACTATAAAGCAGAAGTAATGCCATCTGAAAAGGCAGCCTTCATCAAGGAATTACAGTCCAAAGGCCATGTCGTTGCAATGGTTGGTGACGGTATCAACGACAGTCATGCACTGGCTCAGGCCGATGTAAGTATTGCCATGGGCAAAGGATCAGATATCGCAATGGATGTTGCGAAGATGACCCTAATTACTTCCGACCTTACTATGATACCTAAAGCACTGGAACTTTCGAGAAAAACCATTACTACCATTAAGCAAAACCTGTTTTGGGCCTTCATTTATAACTTAATTGGAATTCCGCTTGCAGCAGGATTATTGTATCCCTACAATGGATTTTTATTGGATCCTATGATAGCAGGAGCGGCTATGGCTTTAAGTTCGGTTTCGGTAGTCGGAAATAGTTTAAGACTGAAAGGATTAAAGCTTTGATTCCACAATTAGGATTGGTTGTAGGGTTTTATACTGCCTTTCTGGCAGCTGCTGTCCTGAGTGGACTGGCTGTGCTGATTACACTATTTTATATTAAAACAACAAAGTAAAAATCAAATAAATATTAATTAAATTTTTAAAATCATGAATACTTTACAATTCAAAACAAACATTAAATGTGCAGGTTGTATTTCAAAAGCAACTCCAGTATTAAATCAAAAATTCGGCGAGGGTCAATGGGATGTAAACATCATGACTCTAAAAAAGACTTTGACCGTTACTTCAGACTTAAACGAAGAAGAAGTGGTTGAAATTGTTAAGGAGTCGGGCTTTACGGCGGAACCCATTTCTTAGCTACATTCCAAAACAATGAGTTTACGACATTGTTCGTAGTTATACTATGCTATTAATAAGTCAGGACCTATTTAAAATATGCTTCTCAGCACTGTTTAAAATAGGTCCTGTCTAATTGCATTTTTGTCCTGTTATTAGAATTAAACAATAGCTTACCTATGCACTATACCATCAAAAAACTATCTTTATTAAAAATCAGAACCAATGAGCAACTTAGTTATGGTGAATTGGATCCAAAGTTTTCGGATTGTATTAAAGCCTTACTTATCCGTAATTTTAATGATTTACTTCTGTATGCTTTTTAAAAACTAAATTAAATGAACTTTGATTTACTACTTCAAAATGTTGCAAAACACATTCAGCTAGACAAAACTGAGTCTGACTTTTTTATTTCGTTATTAGAAATTAAAACAATTAAACGAAAAGACTATTTGCTTCAACAAGGTGACATCTGTACAACAGAAAACTTTATTATAAAAGGCTGTTTACGGGCTTATACCATAGACGAAAACGGTGTTGAGCATGTTATACTATTTGGTATTGAAGATTGGTGGGTTGGCGATTTATATAGTTTTCTGATGGAAACACCCACAAATTTTTTCATTGACGCTTTGGAAGATACAGAAATTATACAAATCACGAAAGACAAACTAGCCAGGCTATATGAAAGAGTGCCAAAGTTTGAAAAGTTCTTTAGACTTATTCTACAAAATGCGTTCATTGCCCAACAAAACCGCATCAATCAAAATCTTTCTTTCACTGCAGAACAGCGCTACCTTGACTTTGTAAATAAATATCCTCAACTAGAACAACGGCTTTCTCAAAAACAGGTTGCCTCATATTTAGGTTTTACGCCGGTATTTCTGAGTATGATTCGAAGAAAATTGACACAAAAGTGATTTGTTAAACTACTTTAATTTTTATCGTTTTTGTTCGCTCTTACTTTGCATCATCAAAATCACATGAAATGAAAATTGTTATTATTTATCACACTGGTTATGGACATACAAAAATTGTTGCCGAGCATATTCAAAAAGGCGCTTTGAATGAAGAGGCTGAAGTTGCTTTGCTATCAACACTTGAAGCACAAGACAATTTTGAGTTGCTGCATGAGGCAGACACCTTAGTTTTTGGTTGCCCAACATATATGGCAACAGTTTCTGCCGAGTTTAAAAAATTTATGGAAGCTACTGGAAAGTTCTGGTATGCTCAGAAATGGAAAGACAAGTTTGCTGCTGGTTTTACCAACTCATCAACCTTAAATGGAGATAAGTTAAATACTCTGCAACAGCTTTCGCTTTTTGCAGCACAACATAGTATGCTTTGGATTTCAACAGGTATTTTACCAAAGTACGAGAACAACAATCAGTTAGAGGAACCTAATGGGTTAGGAAGTTATATCGGGCTTATGACACTTTCGGATAATGGGACTAAGGAAGTAAATATGCCAAAAGGATTAGCAACTGCAGAACTTTTTGGACAACGCATTGCAAAAATTACAAAACAATTAAAACAATTAAAATAATTTAAAAATGAAGAAAACAATCACAACCGGCTTATTAGTCCTAGCAATGTTCGGAGTAGCATCTGCACAAAATACAAATTGGAATATAGACAAATCCCATTCATCAATTAATTTTGCTGTAGATCATTTGGTAATATCTGAAACCACAGGAAAATTCGAAGATTATACTGTGAATGCTAAATCTGACAAGACGGATTTTACAGATGTAGTATTTGATTTTACAGCGCAAATCAATAGTGTCAATACAGATGATGCCAAAAGAGACGAACATTTAAAAAGTGCAGACTTCTTTGATGAAAAGAATTACCCTGTTATTACATTTAAAAGCAAGAAGTTTATTAAAGTAAAGGGTAATGCTTATAAAGTGACAGGAAATTTAACAATGCATGGCGTTACTAAAACAGTTACATTATCTGCGAAATTTGGAGGTATAATTAAAGATCCCTGGGGTGGAACAAGAGCCGGTTTAAAAGTATTTGGCGAAATTGACCGTTATGACTTTGGTTTAAAATACAATTCGGTTTTAGAATCAGGAGGGCTTTCAATAGGACAAATGATCAGAATTACTTGTAATATTGAATTAATTAAAGCTTAGTGGTTAAAAGAGTACACGAATTTAATAAGCTATTTATGATTACGAAGTACCTAATTATTGAAAGGAACCATAGCGTAATCGTTTTTGAAAAAAGTTTACTCCATACAGAGGTTGCAAAACCATTCGGCACAATTAAATCCGCAGGATTCTGTAAACTAAGTATAAAAAATAACAAACTTAAAATTAAATGCTTTGGAGCATCTTCGACCTTAAGAATTGACAGTAATCCAACGGCGGACGAAGAGCTAATCAGAGATTTTGTTTTATAAAATCCGCAAATGAAGATTGGTAACTATGTAAATTAATACTATACACTTCGATTTCTGTCTTATTCTTAAAAGATTTTAATAGGTTACTTTTGCGTATCGAATAAAAGCACAGAAAACACAATTGATACAGATAAATGACACGAAAAAAAAATATTTTTGTAATTATAGGAAGTGCGAGTAGCAAGTCGGCGAACGAAAAACTCGTAGTCCATTTTGCTAAATTGACAAAAGACACTTTTAATGTAACAGTCTTTAAGGACTTGAAAACACTACCCCATTTTGATCCGGAGTTATCAATTGACAATCCTCCTATAAAAGTAATAGAATTTAGGCAACATGTTGAAACTGCTGACGCAATACTCATTTGTACGCCTGAATATCTCTTTAGTATACCAAGTGGACTGAAAAATGGCATTGAATGGTGCGTTGCAACAAAAGTTTTTACGGACAAACCAATTGGAATTATTACAGCTTCAGCAAATGGACAAAAGGGACACGAAGAAATTCAGTTAATTATGAAAACTGTTATGGCAAAATTCACTAAAGAAACAGCATTGTTGATTCAAGGAATAAAGGGTAAAATAGATATAAATGGACAAATTACAGATACCAAAACAGTTGATAATTTTAATGAATTTATTACCGGATTGAAGAATTTAACAAGCTAAAGAAAGATCACATTAAGTATCACGAAACAATTTTAAGTGGATTTATGTAAAAAAGCATAGAATAAATTGGATTATGTGCTACTGCACTAAATTGCAGATGGTAATGAAGAATCCTGCGGAAAATTAAATTTCATAGTTTCGTCACTTTTATTTTCTCGCAATTAGTTGATGAATTTTTAATCAGAAGAAAATCAATAGTGAAACTACTTTTGAATTGACAGACGTTAAAAAAGTTCTAAAAACTGAAATCAAACTTGTTACAATAATTATATGTAATGCTAAAGAAAAATGAGAAACTATCAAAACAGAAATCAAATCAAAAATTATAATTTACGCAACGTCTGAAAAAGGCTGGTCAATTCTGACTAATTTCGATAGTTATCCCATTGGAATCCATTCATAAAAATAATAGTTAGAGCATTTAAAGTTGGGCATAAAATCAAAGTAAGAATTGAACGTTCGGAAAAAAAAGGAATGATCATTACCCAAAAATTATAACTTTTAAAGGCAACAATAAAGTAAGTTAGCTTGGGTATTTTTTGTTTCCTAGATTATTTGATGGGGAACATAAATTTGAGCTTATCTACAACACAAACGAGACTATTTAAATGAACAAATTCACTCGGGCCAAAAGGTTGCTTGTTTTAAAAAGTTCATCGCTTGTAAGATATTGCCAGTAACGGTTTTCAATCCAACGCTCAACTACTGACTCATCACTTTATGTAAACATTTCTTTTAAAGGTAATAAACCTGCTATTTTACGAATTGATATAGAGGGTCTTCCTTGCTATGAATATAAATTCTGGAACTCAACCTCCATTTTATTCCAAGAAATCTTCTGTGATAATATTACCAGTGATTACCCAAGTTTAATAAGGCCTGTGAGTGCATTTTTGAATAAATTCTGTTTAAAATAGGGTTCAATTTTAACTAACATAGTACCACTTTTTTTACTCAAATATACCATGTTTAGCTATTTAACGTAGCATTTCTTAACTATTTTTAACAATCAATTATTTAACATTCAATTATTTATATCACTATTAAAGGTTGAGTAATTAGATAGCCACCGTTAGAAAAGAGACATTCAAATAACATTACAGCAGATATTTTGCTTAATAGGATTTATTAACTTTTGATAAAATTG
>NZ_JBDTQE010000083.1:0-10483 GCF_039932285.1 Flavobacterium sp. | reverse complement strand
AGGTACAAATGCTGAAATTGCAAAAGAATTAATAGACAATTCAGGTATGCCAATTTTATCGGCGGTACAGTTTCAAGAAGCTGCAGATCAAGTTAAAGCTGCATTATCGTAATTAAAAAAATTATGAAATAATAAAACCTACTAGATGATTTTAGTAGGTTTTTTCTTTTTTAAGAAACCTTTAATATTAAAATATAAAACCTTTTCATTAAATTTGTAAACAATGGTTTCTAAACCAATGTCTTTCCTAATAACTCAAAATCTAAAATTCAATAGTGTCAAGTATAATCCAATTACTTCCTGATCATGTTGCCAATCAGATTGCCGCTGGCGAAGTCGTTCAGCGACCGGCATCAGTAGTCAAAGAATTGTTAGAAAATGCTATAGATGCTGGCGCTTCCGATATTAAACTGATTTGTAAAGAAGCAGGAAAAGTATTGGTTCAAGTGATTGATAACGGCAAAGGAATGTCGGTTACTGATGCTCGACTGTGTTTCGAGCGTCATGCTACTTCAAAAATTCGCCAAGCAGAAGATTTATTCGATTTGCATACTAAAGGTTTTCGTGGCGAAGCTTTGGCATCTATTGCTGCCATTGCTCATGTAGAAATGAAAACCAAACAAGATCAAGAAGAATTAGGGACTCATATCATTATTGAAGGCAGTAAATTTGTATCGCAAGATGTTGCTGTTTTGCCCAAAGGAACGTCATTTTTAGTCAAAAATTTGTTTTTTAATATTCCAGCCAGACGTAATTTTTTAAAATCAGATATTGTCGAATTGCGCCATATTATCGATGAGTTTCAACGAGTAGCTTTGGCTCATCACAATATACATTTTACATTTTATCATAACGGAAGCGAATTGTTTAATTTGCCACAATCGAATGCGAGACAAAGAATTGTAAATATATTTTCGGGTAAAACCAATGAAAAACTGGTTCCAATTCAAGAAACTACCGATATTTTATCGATACAAGGATTTATAGGAAAACCAGAATTTGCTAAAAAAAATAAAGGAGAACAATTCTTTTTTGTAAATGATCGATTTATAAAAAGTGGTTATTTGCATCACGCGATTATGAATGCTTATGAAGGGTTACTTCGTGACGGATCACAACCGAGTTACTTTTTGTATTTGAATGTTCCTCCACATACTATAGATATTAATATTCATCCCACAAAAACAGAAATTAAATTTGATGATGAACAGGCATTGTATGCCATTTTGCGTTCGGCAACAAAACATAGTTTGGGACAATTTAATGTAGCTCCAGTTTTAGATTTCGAAAGAGATTTTAATCTAGATACACCATACAGTTATCAAAATAAGGAAGCAGAAACGCCAACAATTCAAGTAGATAGTAATTTTAATCCCTTTCAAGAAGAAAAAAAACAATCTGATTTTAGGTATAAACCAAAGACAGAAAACTTGCCACATTGGGAAAGTTTATATGTAGGTTTAGACACAAAATCGATAGATATTGGTGAGATGAGTTTTGAATCGGAAACAGTTACAAGTTCTTTGTTTTCTGATTCGGAAGTAGAAAAAGCACCAACAACTACGTATCAAATTCATAAAAAATACATTGTAAATCCTATAAAATCTGGTATGTTAATTATAGATCAGCAAAGAGCTCACCAGCGTATTTTGTATGAACAATTTTTAACCAATATCACGATTCATCAGGCTAATAGTCAGCAATTGTTATTTCCCATAACTTTATACTTTTCAGGAAACGAAATCGCATTAATACAAGTGATACAACAATCTTTAGAAAGTACAGGATTTGTTTTTGAAGCTATAAATAAAGATTCGATTGTTGTTTCTGGATTGCCAGTCACGGTTTCTGAAAGCGAGGCGTCTATAGTTTTAGAACAATTAGTAAGCGACTTGCAAGAAGAAGTTCCGGATAGTAGTTTTAGCCAAATGGATAGTATGGCAAAAAGTATGGCAAGAAGTTTGAGCGTAAAAACAGGAACTTATCTTACAGAAGAAGCACAAGTAAATCTTGTAAATAATTTATTTGCTTGTAAAGAAGCAACGGTTTCCCCTTTTAATAAAACAACTTTTATCACGTTAAGTGTAGAAGATTTAGATAAAAAATTTAGTATATGATGAACAATATGACTCCAGCGGTTAAGCAATTGCTGATAATTAATATTATTTTTTTCCTTGGAAGTATGGCTGTGCCAAATGCTGAAAAACTTTTGGCATTGTATTATTTCGAAAATCCAAATTTTAAGATTTGGCAACCTCTTACACACATGTTTATGCATGGTGGATTGATGCATATTGCGTTTAATATGTTTGCTTTGGTATCTTTTGGGAGTTTGTTAGAAAATATTTGGGGAAGCAAAAAGTTTTTATTTTTCTATTTTTCATGTGGATTAGGTGCTGCTTTAGTACATTCAGGAATGAATTATTATTATTTCCATGATAGTTTAAAAATTTTGACAGCTAACGGAAATTCAGCTACAGATGTTTTAAAAATTCTAATAGATGGAAAATATAATACTTCTTGGCAAGAAGTATTATCAACTTCACAATTTGATAATCTAGTTTCTTCATTTTCTGTTCCTGCTGTTGGAGCTTCTGGTGCGATTTATGGGCTATTAATAGCTTTTGCATTTATGTTTCCTAATGCAGAATTAGCATTAATGTTTATTCCAGTTCCTGTAAAAGCTAAATATTTTGTTCCTGTTTTAGTTGGTATAGATTTATTTTCAGGTTTAACAGGATATTCAATCTTTGGCGGAGGTGTTGCCCATTTTGCACACGTTGGTGGCGCATTAATAGGTTTTATAATTATGTGGTATTGGAAGAAAAACTCTTTCAATGACAGGCGTTGGAACTAAAAAGTAATTTTAAAAAATAGGAATGAATATTTTAGAAGATTTAAAATTACAATACAAAAATGGCGATATGGCTACCAAATTAATTTTTTGGAACCTGTTGCTATTTGCTATTCCCGAAATCGTATTTGCTGTTTTGCAATTGTTTCACATTAGGATTAATTACTTTAATTATGTGGCATTGTCTAATCATTTTAGTGATTTAGTATGGCAACCTTGGACCATCGTTTCTTATGCTTTTTTTCACGGCGGTATTTTGCATTTGGTATTTAATATGATAATGCTTCATTTTGCTGGTCGATTGTTTGTTACTTTTTTTACACAAAAACAATTATTTGGCTTGTATATTTTGGGTGGTGTATTTGCAGGAATTGTATATTTAGTTTGTTATACTTTTTTGCCGTCATTATCCAATCAAAACACACTTTTGGTGGGTGCTTCAGCTTCCATTATGGCGATTCTTTTTACTACCATGACCTACCAACCTTTTATGGATATTCGATTAGTATTATTGGGTTCTGTCAAGCTTTGGCATATTGCCATATTGTACCTGATTGTCGATTTAATTCAGTTGCCTCTCGAGAATACTGGCGGTCATTTGTCACATCTTGGAGGTGCTTTATTTGGGTTTATTTATATTAAATTTTTGAAAAATGGAACCGATTTAACCAGAGGTTTCAATGCAATAATTGATTGGTTTGCCAATTTGTTTTTACCAAAAAAAAGTACACCGTTTAAGAAAGTACATCGCAATCCAAAACCTATAAATGTGGTTAAAACAATGAGTAAAATTGTAACCAAAGACAAAACGCAACAACAAATAGACGAAATTCTAGATAAGATTAGCAAATCAGGTTATGATAGTTTGACTGTCGATGAAAAAGAATTTTTATTTAAAGCAGGGAAATCTTAAATAGTCAAATGTCATAAAGTCTAAAGTCATAACGCTTCTGACTTTAGACTTTATGACCTTAAGACTTTCGACTTAAAAATATAAATCGTTTATTTGTTTTGGAATTCAATAAAATAAGAAAATGAAGAACCTATCATGGTTTAATAAATTAGCTTTTTTTTGTAATATAGTTTTAACTGTATTGACTTTTCTTGCTTATTTTTTACCGTTTTTAGCTCCTAATTGGTTCCCGTTTTTATCGGTACTAACTCTAATTTTACCTTTGTTCTTGATATTAAATGGTTTGTTTTTCGTGTATTGGTTTCTACAATTTAAGAGGCAAATGATTTTGTCAGGATTGGTGCTTATTTTGGGAATTACTTTTATCAATAAATTTTATAAATTCTCTTCAAAAGACATAGAAACTTCAGACAAAGATTTTGTAGTCATGAGTTATAATGTCCGGTTATTGAATCTTTTTAACTGGATTCCAAGAGATAATGTAGCGCAGGATATTTTACACTTTGTAAACGAAAATAACCCAGATGTTTTATGTATTCAGGAATATTCTACTTCTGCGAATATAGATTTAAAACTATATCCATATAGTTCTATTTTTATGAAAGGCAATAAAATAAGGACAGGACAAGCTATATTCTCTAAATTCCCTATTGTAAACGAAGGAGAATTGGCTTTTCCAGAATCTAATAATAACACCATTTTTGCCGATGTAAAAATAGGGAAGGACTTAGTAAGAGTTTATAATATACACTTACAATCGATAAAAATTTCACCCGATGTTAAAGAAATTAATGAAAATGTAGAAGGTATAAATCAAGAAAAATCTCAAATTATTTTTAATAGAATTAGTGAAGCTTTCAAAAAACAACAAGAACAAGGAGAGATTATTATGAACCACAAAAAATCATGTAAATACCCGATAGTGATTTGTGGTGATATGAATAACAGTGCATTTTCTTACGTATATCGAAGTATAAAAGGAAATATGCAAGATTGTTTTGAAGAAGCAGGAAAAGGTTTCGGACAAACTTATAGTTTCAAATATTATCCTGCACGTATCGATTATATTTTTGCTGATAGTAAAATGCGAGTAAAAAAATTCACTAATTTCCCTGATTTTGTAAACTCAGATCATCTTCCTGTAATGACTAGATTGTCTATCGATTAAAGCTGTAACGTTTGATTCTTCAAATAATCTAATGCAAATCGCCCTTCATTAAACAACAAATCTAGAATGCTTAAATTGTTGATGAAACCTTGCTTCTCTTGAAATACTTGGGTGTAAGAGTCGAAAGTATTCGTGTCTTTTTTTCCGTTTGCTAAAACACGAAAATCATCTAAACCATCAACTTCATGAAAATATTCTATTGTTTTTTGTGATGCAAAATCAAGTTTCAAACATTTGGATACAATTTCGATAGTTTCGATATTTAAATCCATCAAAAAAGTATGTTTTTTTGTAAAAATTGGCATCAGCGCATCTTCATAATATTCGAAAAAAGGTGAATTTCTGTACGATGCTTCAAGTGTTTTAAAATGTTGTTTTTGCCAATCGAATTGCGTTTCTAATTTTACATCTTTGGTCATTTGCTTGCTATTCGAGTTTTTTACAGGAATATTTAGCATAAAGGCTCCATTTGGACTATACAAATACATTCTGTTTCTGTTCGTCTGTTTCTGGAAATTATCTTCCATTTCAAATGTTACAGTATCAGATTTTGCCATTGCCACAAAATGACTTATAGATGGAAAATAGGTTGGGTGTAATAAAGCGTTCATGCGGTTATTTGTGGATTTGGTTATTTGTTGGCTTCCGTCGATTTGTTTACTTGATAGGTTCTAAGAGCATTTAGTTTATTGGTAATACTTTCTAAATCTCCACGTAATTTTAAGTATTCATTTTCAGAGATAAAATCAATTTCAAAAGAAATTATTAGTTAATTTAGAACTTCAACAGCTGAACTAAATGCCATTGTTGTAAAATGTGCTTTGTCTTTAAAACTGTTCCTTGCAGAACCTTCAGCGATATTAGAGCAAATTGAAATTGATGCTCTTCGCAATTGAGATATTAATCCATACTTTTCATTATCTGGAAACTTGGAAGTTATCAAATAAATTGATTTGGAGAAATTTTTAGATTCAACCCAAACTTCTAATTTTTCAAATGAATAGATAAACATGATTTTTACGACTAATTAACGAATAACCAAATACACAAATAACCGAATTATGCTTTTTTTCTTTTTCTAAAGAAATCAAATCCAAACCAGCCTACTAACAGTATTAAGAAATATTTGAAGTAAGAAGTTGGTTGTCCGTCTCCGCCAACAGTACAAAATAATCTGTTCCAACGAATTTTATCAATGGCTTGTGACCAGGGTAAATTAGGATCGATACTGAACCAAATAAATACTGGTTTTCCTACGACATGATCAAAAGGTACAAATCCCCAATAACGGCTGTCTTCTGAATTGTGACGATTGTCTCCCAT
Source organism: Flavobacterium sp. (assembly GCF_039932285.1). Classification (GTDB taxonomy): domain Bacteria; phylum Bacteroidota; class Bacteroidia; order Flavobacteriales; family Flavobacteriaceae; genus Flavobacterium. The sequence continues at coordinate 4,225 of NZ_JBDTQE010000083.1, read as the reverse complement.
CATCCAGTAATAATCCTGTTGAAAAGTATAGTTTGTTACAGGTTTATCATTTATATATATTTGACCTCCTTTTTCTTCTAATTTATTTCCTTCGTAAACAGTAATTAATCTTCTATAAAAAGGCAAAGATTCTTTGTTTAAGGCAACTGTTTTTCCCGCTTCAGGAATATATATTGAACCATAATTATCTTGACTCCAATTTTGGTTGTGTGGAAAAAGCCTATGATCAGGTTCAGTACTATTGTTTTTTACAATAGATTTTATAGCAGGAATTTGTTTAAGTTTTTTTGCTGCATCTTCTGTAACTGCTGCGAACACATATTGGTTTGGTCCTGTTGGATATATACCATCTGTAATTTGTAAATCTTCAATTATATATTTTGCATCTAAATTAGAACCATCAGTAATAATTGTATACGAATATTGTGGTTTTGCTCTCTCTGGAAGAATTAATCTTTTATTATTAATATAAACATCACCATTTTTTATCGACAAATTATCACCAGGAATACCTTGACAACGTTTTACATAATTTGAACGTTTGTCAAGCGGTTTGTCTATATGTCTTCCAGAAGGATCACGAAACATATAAACAGTATCTGCTGGCCAGTTAAAAACGACAATATCATTTCGTTTTATAGCTTGTAATCCTGGAAATCTAAATGATGGTAACTGTGGAAAGTTTATGTATGATTTAGTTTTAATAAATGGAATACTATCATGAACCATTGGTAAAGCAATCGCTGTTTTAGGTGTTCTTGCTCCGTAATGAAATTTGCTTACAAATAAGAAATCACCAACTAATAAAGATTTTTCTAAAGAAGAAGTTGGGATATTAAACGGTTGTAACACATAACCATGTACTAAAGTTGCCACTACGATAGCAAACAATAAAGAACTTATTGTATCCCCAGATTTGGTTGTAGCAACTAGACTTCTGTCTCTTTTATAGACTACATTTTCAAAATAATTGATATAATAAATATAAAAACCAAGAGTTACAACACCAAGAATAGTGTCTTTTGTTGTGTTTTTGCCAAAACTTCTTAAAGTTTCTACCCAAACTACAATAAACATAATAAGGTTTACGATAGGTACAAATAATAAGGCTGTCCACCATGTTGGACGATTGATGATTTTCATTAAAACTATGGCATTGTACACAGGAATTGCTGCTTCCCATGATTTTCTACCTGCTTTTTCGTATAATTTCCATGTTCCTAAATAATGTACTATTTGAAGTATTAGGAAAAAGATAAACCATTGTAATATTGTCATAATTGAGATTGTTAGATTGTTAGATTTTTAGACTTCTTAGATTATATTAAAGTTTTAAATATCTAAATTTTATTAATTGTGTATTGTTTTATTTTCTCTGTTTATCGATGATTTTCTAATGATCTAAGGGGTCTAAAAATCTAACGATTTAAATTTAGAACATCTTTCATTGTAAAAACACCTTTTTTATTTACAAGCCATTCAGCAGCAATAACTGCCCCAAGCGCAAAACCTTCACGGTTGTGAGCAGTATGTTTTATTTCTATTTGGTCTACACTAGAATCATAAAAGATACTGTGTGTTCCTGGTATATTTTCTATTCGTTTGGCATCAATATGAAGTTCATTTTGCTTTGCATTATCTAAAGTCCAACTGGTATAATCAGAGTTTTCGATAATATCTTTCGCTAATGAAATTGCCGTTCCGCTTGGTGCATCTAACTTTTGCGTGTGATGTATTTCTTCCATCGAAACTTTGTATTGCTTTAGATTTGACATCATTTTTGCCAAATAATTATTCAATTCAAAGAAGATATTTACACCTAAACTAAAATTTGAACCATATATAAAACTTCCATTTTTTGACTCACAAAGCGAAACCATTTCATTATAATGTTCTAGCCAACCTGTCGTACCACATACTACTGGTACATTAGTATCAAAACACTGTGCTATGTTACAAACCGCACTGTCTGGAATGCTAAAATCGATGGCAACATCTGCATTTTCAAGACCTTCGTAGTTTGAAGTGCTTGATTTTTTTAATACAATTTCGTGACCACGTTCTAGAGCAATTCGTTCTATGACTTTACCCATTTTGCCGTAGCCTAACAATGCGATTTTCATTAAAGTCTATTTTTAAATTTTGTTATTAATATAATTAATAAAACACCACTAAGTAATCCAATAGTGAAAATTCGTAAAAAATCGATAGTTCTAATTGATAAAGCAATTTCAGATGTACTATATCTAACAATGGATCCAATTAGAACTAAAACTATAATAAATACACTTGGTTTTTTCATAATTAAAAATTATAATTTAATGTTACACCTAAGTTTTGAGTATAGTCAGTATCATTTTTGTAAATATCTGGTCTAACCGTCAATTTTCCGTTTACATTAAATTGGCGCAAATGTCCATCAACATTGGCATCAACAATATTTAAAATATACAAGGCGACAGTTACAAGTAGGGATAAATCTTTTTGACGTTGAAATTGTTTCTGTGCATCAATTAGTTTTGCTTCACTTAAATATACGCCACCAGTATTTTGATTGTTAAATGCATCGGTGCTTTGTGTACCTAAAAGCAATCGTTCTTTGTATGCATCACGGTATTCGTTGTATTTTTTTTTGTTCCAAGTGTAGGCATAAATTCCTGTTCCAATAGCAGCAAAAACAACAGGGACTTTCCAGTACTTTTTGTTGTATGCTTGTCCTAATCCGGGTAAAAGTGCCGAATAAAAAGCCGCTTTGGCAGGAGCTAATGGGTTAATTTTTGTTGTGGTAGTGTCTAAAGCAATCAGTTTTAAATCATCTTGGCTAAATCCAGAAAAATTCCCGAAAACAGTGACAAAAAACACTATGTAAAACCAATTTTTCACTAACCTTTTATTAGTTTAATAATTCTATTAAAATCTTCTTCAGAATGAAATGGAATTGTAATTTTTCCTTTCCCGTTTCCAGCTACTTTTACATCTACTTTAGTACCAAAATAATCATTAAATGATTTTTTCTCAGTTTCATTTATTTCAAATGAAGATGATTTTACTGTCGATTCCGTTTTTGGTTTCAATCCTTCTTGGTAGTTTTTTACCAAAGCTTCGGTTTCACGAACGGAAAGGTTCTGACTGACAATTTTTTGATAAATATCAGTTTGAATATCATGATTTTCGACATTTATAATCGCACGACCGTGTCCCATAGAGATGAATCCGTCGCGAATCCCTGTTTGAATAATTGGATCTAATTTTAACAAACGCAAATAGTTAGCTACTGTCGAACGTTTTTTACCTACACGATCACTCATTTGTTCTTGAGTAAGTTGAATTTCGTCGATTAATCTTTGGTATGACAAAGCGATTTCGATAGGATCTAAATCATGACGTTGAATATTTTCAACCAAAGCCATGGTTAATGATTCATTATCATCGGCTAATCTGATATAAGCGGGAACAGTTGTTAAACCCACAATTTTTGAAGCACGCAAACGACGTTCTCCAGATATTAATTGATATTTGTTAAACTCCGTTTTACGAACTGTAATGGGTTGAATTACACCTAATTCTCTAATAGAAGTAGCCAATTCTTGTAAAGAATCTTCGTTAAAATTAGTTCTAGGTTGAAATGGATTTATTTCGATAAGATCTAACTCTAATTCGATAATATTCCCAACAACTTTATCTGCATTTTTATCTTTAACAGAGGTAATATCATTTTCAGGATCTTTCAATAAAGCGGAAAGACCACGACCCATTGCTTGTTTTTTTGCTAGTGCCATATATTATTTAGCATTTTTTTTAATAATTTCGTGAGCCAAACTCAAATAATTTGCAGCTCCTTTACTTGTTGCATCATAGTTTATGATACTTTCTCCGTAACTTGGTGCTTCGCTCAACTTAGTATTTCTTTGAATAATAGTTTCAAAAACCATATTGTTAAAGTGTTTTTGAACTTCCTCTACCACCTGATTAGATAATCGAAGACGAGAATCATACATTGTTAGCAACAAACCTTCAATATCTAATTCAGGATTGTGTATTTTTTGAACACTTTTTATCGTGTTTAATAATTTTCCTAAACCTTCCAATGCAAAATATTCGCACTGAATAGGAATCACTACAGAATCGGCAGCAGTCAAAGCATTTAACGTTAGTAAACCCAATGATGGCGCACAATCTATAATGATATAATCGTATTTGTCTTTAACAGAAGCTAATGCTTGTT
>NZ_JBDTQE010000082.1:0-10815 GCF_039932285.1 Flavobacterium sp. | reverse complement strand
AAATCAAATCGGTCAATGAACTTACGCGCATTTCTCGCCAAGCTTCACCATAATCATGGTTCTTGTTTTCCATTAAATCTTTAGTAATCGTAATTTTTTCGTCGTATAATTTTACAGCTTCATTGACATCTAAATCAGGTTGCAATGCAATTCCTTTGTCTAGTTGTATTAATGCCATGATCGAATAATTGATGATCCCAATAAACTCTGAACTTTCGTCTTCATCTACTTTTCGAATCTCATTTTCTTGTAAACTACGAATGCGTTGTGCTTTTATAAATATTTGATCGGTAAGCGATGGCAAACGCAAAATACGCCACGCAGAACCATAATCTTTCATTTTTTTGGTGTATAAATCTCGACAAATTGTAATGATTGCGTCGTATTGTTGTGAAGTATTCTTCATTTTTTAATTTATATTTGTATCAAATTTGTTCAAAAATAAGGTATTTTTTTGATTGTTGATTGAAGATTAACGATTTTTGAATGCAGATTTATAAAAACTCAATTTCACACCAATGACAATTAACTGCAAAGGACAACTTATCGATTTGTCGACGCCAAAAGTAATGGGAATTTTGAATGTTACGCCAGATTCTTTTTATGATGGCGGAAGCTTTACTTCGGATAAAAATATTTTGTATCAAGTTGAGAAAATGTTAACCGAAGGTGCCAGGTTTATTGATGTTGGCGGACAATCTAGCAAACCAAATGCGGTAATTGTTTCGGTCGATGAAGAACTAAATCGAGTGGTTTCGGCAGTTGATTTAATTTTAAAAAATTTACCAGAAACTATTATTTCAATTGATACTTTCAATAGTAAAGTAGCACAAATAGCTATCGAAAATGGTGCGGCAATAATTAATGATATTTCTGCGGGAAGTCTAGACGATAAAATGTTTGAAACGATTGCAAAATTGCAAGTTCCTTATATAATGATGCATATGCGCGGCACACCGCAAACCATGAGTAAAATGACAAATTATGATGATTTAGTAAAAGATATTTTATTTTATTTTTCTGAAAAAGTAGCAAAAGCCAGAAGTTTTGGTATTAATGATTTGATTGTAGATCCAGGTTTTGGTTTTGCTAAAACATTGGAACAAAATTTCGAATTGCTACATAAATTGGACTTATTTCAAATGCTTGAATTGCCTATTTTAGTTGGAATTTCACGAAAATCGATGATATACAAAACATTGGAAACCACACCTGAAAATGCGCTAAACGGAACTTCAGTTTTAAATACAATTGCCTTAACAAAAGGTGCTAATATTCTCCGAGTTCATGATGTGAAAGAAGCTGTTGAGTGTGTGAAGTTGTATAATCAATTACAAAAATAAAATTCAAATTATATTTCCTCAAGAGCGACAAATTGCGAATCATATAATTTTCGGTAATAACCATTTTCCTTTTGTAATAGTTGGTTATGCGTTCCTTCTTCGACTACAATTCCTTTGTCGAGAACTACAATTTTATCAGCATTTATAATTGTTGCCAAGCGATGTGCGATTACTATTGATGTTCTGTTTTTTGTTATTGTTTCGGTAGCTTTTTGTATAAGTTCTTCTAAATAAACATCGATAGATGAAGTCGCTTCATCAAGAATTAGAATACTAGGTTTGCTTACATAAGCACGCAAAAATGCAATTAATTGTCGTTGTCCAGATGACAACATATTGCCTCGCTCCTTTACGTTATAATCATATCCGCTGGGCAAACTCATTATAAATTCGTGTGCGCCAATTTCTTTAGCCGCAGCGATAACTTCTTCTCTTGAAATTGCTGGATTGTTTAAAGTGATATTATTATAAATCGTATCTGCAAATAAGAAAACATCTTGTAAAACAATGGCTATTTGTTGGCGTAAACTATCTAGAGTATAATGAGTAATATCATTACCATCAATAGAAATTGTGCCTGATTTTATTTCGTAAAAACGGTTTAGCAAATTAATTATGGTCGATTTTCCTGCTCCAGTTGCTCCTACAATGGCAATGGTTTTTCCTTCATCGACAGATAAATTGATACTTTTTAGAACATCTTCGTCTGGTTTGTAACCAAAAGTTACATTTTCGAAATCGATTTTTCCTTTAAACTTTGGAGCGATTTGTGTACCAATATCTTCAATATGATTATTGGTGTCTAATATTTCAAAAACACGATTGGCGGCAATCATTCCCATTTGCATTTCGTTAAACTTATCTGCAATTTGACGTAATGGTGTAAAAAATATGGAGATATACATAGTAAAAGCAAATAAATCGCCTTGTTTGGTTAATGGATCGTCGTTTAAGATTAACATGGCTCCATAATAGACAATAAAACTTAAGGATAAAGACGAAATAATGTCTGCGATTGGAAAAAATATAGAGTTGTACCAAACATTTTTTACCCATGCCTTTCGGTGTTTGTCATTTATTTCTTTAAATTTTTCGAGTTCAATATCTTCTCTAGTAAAAAGCTGTACTATTTTCATACCTGTAACACGTTCTTGCACGAAAGTATTCATATTAGAAATTTGATTCCTTACTTCTTCAAATGCCATTTGCATTTTTTTCTGAAATATTCTAGTGATATAAATCAGGATTGGCATTGCGGCAAGAATAATCATTGTTAATTTCCAATTCATATAAAGCATAAAAACAAAAACCACTATCATTTTAAGTAAATCACTTATAATCATGAATAAACCTTGACTGAAGATTCTTGCGATAGATTCGATATCAGAAACAGAACGGGTGACTAATTTTCCTACAGGTTCATGATCAAAATAACTAATTTTGAAACTTGTCATGTGCTTAAAAAGCTTCATCCTAATATCTTTTATAATGTCTTGTCCCAACCAGTTTGCCCAATAAACAAAGTAGAATTGGGATAATACTTCGAGAATAAGTGAACTTGCCATAAGAATTACGAATAAAGAAAATCCGTTTTTGTCTTTGGGTAAAACATAATCATCTATTATGTTTTTTAGTAAATAGGGGCGAAGTGCTGCGAAAATTGCCAATAATATTGCCCAAACAATTACACTATAATAACGTTTTTTGTATGGTTTGGTATATTCTAAAATCCTTTTGAAAAGGCTTGTATCAAATGCTTTCATCTTTCTTTATGTACGGATATTCGATTTTTGTGAGAAATAAACCATGTGCTGGAACCGAAAATCCAGCATTTTCTCTATTTTGAGATTCAATTATTTGTATAAAATTATCAATTGTTATTTTGTGTAAACCAATATTAATAAGTGTTCCCACAATAGCACGAACCATGTTTCTTAAGAATCTGTCGGCCGTGATGGTAAATATAAGTTGTTCTTTTTCTATAGTCCAAAAAGCTTCGGTTATCTTACAATTATAAGTATTTACATCGGTATTTGTTTTTGAAAAACATTTAAAATCAGTAAATTTTAATAATGATTTTGCTGCTTCATTCATGGCAATGACATCTAAATTTTTTGATGAATACCAAGCTAAATCATTAGTAAAAACATTTTTGTAAGTCGAAATATGATAATTGTATGTTCGTGAAGTGGCATCAAATCTGGTATGGGCTTCATCGTGAACGGGAATTATATCAAAAACAACAATGTCTTTGGGTAAAAAAGAATTTGCTTTGTGAATAAATTTTGAATTATCTATAACAATATCAGTATCAAAATGACCATACATTTGCTTGGCATGCACGCCAGCATCTGTTCGTCCAGCACCCATAATGTCTATTTCTTCTTGTAAAAGTGTCGAAAAAACTTTGTTTAAAGTTTCTTGTACTGATGAAGCATTGGGTTGGTATTGCCAGCCATGATAATGGGTTCCGTTATAAGCAAATTTGATAAAATATCTCAAAACAAAAAATGAATTTTTTACAAAGATAAAGGAAATCGGTTGGTAATTATATAAAAAAAAACAGAGAACAATATGTCCTCTGAATTTAAGAATTAAGTAAGTAAATTATCTTCTTCCGTGTCCATTTCTGTGTCCACGACCGTTATCGTGATTTTCGCGACCATTGTAACGGTTGTCATCGTTATCTCTGCGACGGTTTTCTACTACAGCGTATTCTCTTCTGTGCTCGTAATTTGGTCGGTAATATTCTTCGCGATAGTTTCTGTAATTTGGGCGATAATATCTTTCTCTGTGATTGTTGAAATAAGTGTAAGGACAATTACCTCTATAATCGATAGCCACTCTATATCCGTGATTTACATCATAATTTTGACAATATTCTGGTAAATATACCGAACGAATCCAACCTCTTGGACCAAGGTAAATATAAACTGATGAGCGAACATCATAGTAAGCTTCTATTTCTGGAAGGTAATAATAATCATATTCTGCTTCGTGATGATCACACCATGTAGGACGTGAACCAATATTTAAACTAACCGAAATTTGTGCGTTAGATTGTAATGTGAATAGCAATATAAATGCGGCGATTGTAAATTTTAATTTCTTCATGATTTATGGTTTTATTTATGAATAACTTAATAAATATGTTTGTTGTTTATCAATTTCCAACAACCATGCCATAAATGTTTATGAGAATATTAAAAAGTAAAATTTAACAAATATTGATACACTTTTTCGGTAGGTAATCCTACAACATTTGTGTACGAACCATCAATGTTTGTTATGCCTACAAGTCCTATCCATTCTTGAATTCCGTAACTTCCAGCTTTGTCGAATGGTTTGTAGTTATCTAAATAATAAGCAATAGCTTCATCGGATAATGTACCAAAAGTAACTTTGGTAATATCATTTATAATCTCGGTTTTATCTTTGGTTTTAAAACAAACTGATGTGATAACTTCGTGAGTTTGGTTGGATAATTTTTGAAGCATAGCAAAAGCGTCATCATAATTTTTTGGTTTTCCTAATGCTTCATTTTGTAACCAAACTAAAGTATCGCTGGTTACTAAAAGTTCATTTTCGAGTAAATCACCATCAAACGCGGAAGCCTTTAATTTGGCTAAATAATCGGTAATTTCTAATGATTGTAATATTTCTGGAAAAACTTCTTCGATTTCTTTCAGCCGAATTTCGAAATCTAAATCTAAATTCTTGAAAAATTCTTGTCTTCTTGGCGAACCAGAAGCTAAAATTATTTTGGTATTTTGGTATTTTTTACGCAACATAATATTTCATATTTATTCCGATTACTGCAATAGAAATGATTCCGAAAAAGATAACGAATTTTAAAACATTACTTAAATGATGAAAATCATTTTTTGTTTCTGCCGACCAAATTTTAATGATAAAATAGAGTAGCGGTCCAACTAAAAAAAAGAAAATATAACCTGTTGCATATTGTAGCTGAAACAAATAATTATATACATAATATAGAATAGACAAAACAGGAACGAAACTTAATACAAATATTAATTTTGATGTTTTAGAAACTCCGAAAACTACTGGTAAGGTTCTTATTCCTTGGTTATTATCGCCTTTTGTGTCTTCTAAATCTTTTACAATTTCTCTAATAAAATTCAGTATAAATGCTATTGTAGCAAAATCTATTATAACAGAAAATACAGGATGCATTTGTTCTCTATTAGTAATATCTGTCGCTGGAAAAATCATAAATAAATCGATTATTATAATGCTAAAAGCTAGTAAAGAAGCCACAATAGCATTTTTTAAAATCATGATTTGCTTAAAGTTTGTAGCATATATATATAACAATGCTGCGCATAAAATGAAAACGGTAACAAAATTAGGACGCATGATTATTCTAGAAAGATAAAATCCAATTCCTACACCAATAATGGTAAAAACAACATATAAATTATAGGCTAATCCTTCGGTGATGGTTTTGCCTACTATAACTTTTTGAGGTTTATTTTCGGTATCAACATCTTGATCCATAATATCATTGATGATATAACCACCAGCAGCAATGCAAACCGTTGAAACTATTAATAGGTAATATTGCGATAGTGCCAAAGCCAAAGGAATATCTTGCATTTTTAGGAATCCAAATAAAACAATGAGTTGCATTAAGGCAATCATTAATAAATTTTGGTATCGAATGAGTTTTAAGTATTTCATTTATTGGATTGTTAGACTTCTTAGAACATTAGATTGTTAGACTTAATTCAAAATTTATAATTATTTTAATCGTGTTTTCCATCAAAATAAGTAAGCCATTTTCCTTGTACTTTCATCACTTGTTCTATCACATCGCGAACAGCGCCATTTCCTCCGTTTATGTGTGAAATATATTTAGAAATTCCTTTTATTTCGGGGGTTGAATCTTGTGGACAAGTAGGTAATCCTACCAGTTGCATGACATGATAATCTGGAATATCGTCGCCCATATATAAGACTTGTTCAGGTTTAATATTGTATAATTCGATATATTCCTTAAAAGTTTCTACTTTGTTTGGAGCCGCAAGATGAATATCTGTGATGCCTAAATTTCTTAATCTAATACGAACACCTTCGTTACTTCCGCCCGAAATAATGCAAACATTATAGCCAGATTCTAGTGCTGCTTTCATAGCAAATCCGTCACGAATATGCATTTCTCGAAGCATTTCTCCAGTTGGAGAAACGTGTACTTTTCCGTCGGTTAGTACGCCATCAACATCAAATATAAATGTAGTAATGTCGTTCATAATTTCTTTATAGCTTTTTGCCATTATCGATAATAGATTTTGTTAGTATTTTATAAATTTCTTTCTGATTTTCGTCTGTTAGAAATTGCAAATGTGTATTTATAGTTTGTGTGTCGTTTCGTTTTGCTGGTCCAGTTTGCGCTTCATTTGGCGAAAGCGAAGCAATCTTGTTTGCAGTTTCGGTAATTAAAGGTTGCAGGATTTCGAAAGGAATATTGTTGTCATTGCAAATGTCGTTTCCAATTTTATACAAATGATTTACAAAATTATTTACAAAAACTGCCGAAACATGCAAAGCTTTTCTTTGATTTGAATTGATATTAAAAACTTTATCAGAAATAGATTTGGCAACCGTTTCTAACAATTTGTAATCTTCCTTATTTTCTGCTTCTAAACAAATTGGAATGATATCAAAACTGATTGCTGCATTTTTTGAAAATGTTTGCAACGGATAAAAAACGCCTTTTCTATTTTTATCATTTAAATCAATTATATCAACACTTCCCGAAGTATGTACGACTAATTTATTTTCAATATTTAATTGATGAGAAACTTCTGCAATTGCATTATCAGAAACCGAAATAATATACAAATCAGCATCAATTAAAGCATTTAAATTGCTTGTGATTTTTGAAGAATCAAGAAGATTTGTTAGACTTTCTTTCTTTCGAGAAAATACTTGTGTTATTTCTACAATATCACTTTTAGCGAAAGCTTTTATCAAATGTTGTGCAACATTTCCAGAACCTATTATTACTACTCGAATCATTTGGCTAAAATAATAAAAAGGTGTGACTTTTACATCACACCTTTTGGTAACTTAGTTTTTTAACAACTTATTTTTTTAATAATTATTAGAAACTATGATTTCTGTTCTTTGTTGAAGTAAACTAAATAATAATACATTTGTTTTTCTTCGTCCCAGCCTTTTTCTACAAATTTTTCGGCACTTTCTGGGTTGATGAAATCTAGTTTTATTTGAATATTAGTATCTAAATTGATTACATTTTTCATCGTTCTTCTTGCATCCGAAACTGCAGCATTGGCAATAGGAAAGCTAGTTAAATCCTCTATGCTGTATTTTTCTCCTTTGTCTACTTTATAGCTTTTAAATTCCGAAATTAAGTCCGGATTGTCAATAACTTCATTCAAGAAGTTACTTTCTTCAAACTGGTCATTTTTTGCAAAATGATTTACAGCTCTATTCATAAACATTACTTCTTCTTTTTTGTCTTCGGCAGGGAAAACAACTTCTTTTGCAAAGTCTTGACAAAATTTTAAATATTTTTTAGTTTTAAAATTTTCATCCTGAAAAGCATCTACCGAAAGGAAATGTTCCAACCAATAGCGGGCATCGTAACGATTACTGTCTACAGTAAGAATCTTATAGCCTTCTTCTTTTTTGTAATTAAAAATCAAACAACCTTTATCCAATTTGTTTAAGTTAATTCCTTGCTGCAAAATCATTTCTAAGGTTGTTCCTTTCTCTTCAAACTGAAGAAAATCGGCTTTGAGTTCACTTTTAAAAACGCCAATAGCATCAACAACATTATTATCAATAGAAATATTGGTTAAATGTGTTACATAAACTTCCCCGTTTTTTATATGTGGATGGTTTGATTGTTCGAAAAGATGTTTGGTAATTTTTTTTGAAATTTCGTGAGTTTTACTTGGGTTTTCAAAAATTTCGCTCGCCAATTTAAACATTTCATTATATTCTAAATCGACATCATGCGCAAACTGAAAATAATTTTCTTCCTTATCACGAAACGCTTTTAGGAAATATTCTTTTAGTAGCGGCATGATTTCGTCGTTTAGTCCATAAGAATTTTCAGATAAAAACATTTCTTCGTTACGACTTACGTTTCCTACACGATGTATAGATAAACTTTCGATATGTGTGTTGAATAAATTGATCATTTTTTTTATTTTTTAGAATAAAGAACCAAGATTAAAGACGTAATAAATGTCTCAAATCTTGGTTTAATATTATTAATGTTGTTTTAATTCGTAATTCGTAATTCGTAATTCGTAATTTTTGTATTAATTCCAATTCTCTTCAAACCCATAATCTTCAAAACTGTCATCGCCGCTAAACATATCTAAATCATCTTCATCTAGATCATCTTCAAATTCGTTATAGTTTTCATCCTCATCATCGGCCATAAAGTTTTTCTCTCCAGATTCTAATGGCATTTCGCCATGTACAAAAAGTGTTTCAGGATAGGTATTTCCAGCTGTTATTTCTTCAATAGCTGCTAATTCGACAAGAAAGGTCCACATATTTATAAAATCGTAAACATAAATTATCTTTGTGTTTTCAGCATCTAAAATATCGGATAATAAATAATCGCTCATGATTTTCATCTCGCCAAGAACATCGCCAGAATCAAAAAGAGGAATTTCATCTTCCTGATTCCAAGTTTCATCGCAAGTATAAAAAGAACCCACTTCTAAACCATCGAAACCAAATGAATTGAAAATTGCATTGTGCAAATCTTCTAAAGTATCGTCGGCAAGTATTGCAATATCTCTAAAAATATCTTCTTCATTGTCAAGAATTACTCTGAATTTGTAAACCATAATCGTATTTTATTTTTAAAGTTTCAAAGGTAAAATATTAATTACGAAATACGAATCATGAATTACGATTTGTTGATAAGATTTTCTTTTAATAAATAAATTAATTTACAATTCATCTCTAAATTTCCACAATTGGGTAAACATAAATTTTAAATTTGCAATGCATGATGCAATTTTGCTTCATCAAACAAACAAATTATGAAGACAATATTTAACATCGCAATCTTATTATTATCTATCACTACATTTTCTCAAACTACTATTTCTGGAAAAGTACTCGATAAGAAAAATCTTCCTATTCCTGGAGCCAACATTTTTATTGAAGGAACTTATGATGGAGGTTCCAGTAACGAAAAAGGAGAATTTAGTTTTACGACTTCAGTAGAAGGAAATCAGGTTTTAGTAGTAAGTTTTTTATCTTATGAAACATCAAGAATAAATTTTGAAACAAATAATTTTCAAAATCAAATCATCACGCTAAGAGAAAATGTAAACACGCTCGATGCAGTTGTAATTACAGCAGGAAATCTTGATTCTGGTGATAAAGCTCGAGTTTCAGTCCTAAAACCATTAGATATTGTAACCACAGCAGGTTCGGCAGGGAATATTATTGCCGCTTTGCAAACTTTGCCAGGAACTAATAATGTTGGTGAAGACGGAAGACTATTTGTTCGTGGTGGTGAAGCCGATGAAACTCAAACTTTTGTAGATGGTATTCGTGTGGCACAACCATACGGTGCAACAACTAATAATTTGCCTACTCGTGGACGATTTTCTCCGTTTTTGTTTAGTGGAATTTCATTTTCTACAGGTGGTTATTCTGCAGAATATGGAGAAGCTTTATCTAGCGTTTTGTTATTAAATACTGAAGACGAACCTGATCAGAACAAAACCAATATGGCCTTTATGACCGTTGGTTTGGGAATTGGGAATACACAAAAATGGAAAAAAAGTTCTTTAAGTGTAAACGCTAATTATATTAATTTAGCACCATATATTGCTGTAATTAAGCAAAATGTAGATTGGAACAAGCCTTTTCAATCACTATCTGGAGAATCCGTGTATAGATATCATTTTGTGAACGGAACGTTTAAACTGTATGCTGCTTTCGATACTTCTCAGTTTGATATTAATCAAGAGAATATTAATTATGCTGAAAAAGTTCGAGTAAATTTAAACAACAATAATTTTTATTTAAACTCTTCTTATAAAGGGAATTTTGGAGCAAATTGGCAACTTGTAACTGGTTTAAGCTACGGTTTAAGCCAAAATAAAATAAAATTGGCTCTTGATAATGTAAAGAATGATGAAAATTCAGCTCATTTTAAACTAAAACTTAGAAAATCTATTTCTGAAAGAGTAAAATTATCTTTTGGAGCAGATTATTTCATTACTGATTTTAATGAAGACTTTACACCAAGTATTGGTTCTGTATTAAATGATGGTTATAAAAATTCGATTGCAGCTGTTTTTTCTGAAGCAGAAATATTTTTTTCAAAAAAGTTAGCTGCAAAAGTTGGCTTGCGAGCATCAAACAATAGTTTACTGAATGAGAATTCGATCTCTCCAAGATTTTCGATGGCATATAAAATGGCAAAAAACAGTCAATTTGCTTT